>JAAYVN010000101.1 GCA_012517155.1 Ignavibacteriales bacterium
ACATTTGCGAAGACGAAGAAGATGGTGCTGCTTAAATAGATTAAAAGGAAATAAAAACAGGATCAGGACAGTGACTAAGTGCACACTGTTTATTTTGGTAAACGGGAGAACAGGTTCCGATACAACTACGACTGATCTTAACTCTGATGAGGGGTATAAAATGCCGAGGCAAAATAATCCAAAGAAGGGCTGAATGGTTTAAAAGTCTTAAATCAAGTCAGAGCACTCGCACAATTCATATTCTTTAGTACTTCAGTTTTCCCATACTTTTCATTATTCAATTATAAAAAAAATATTTACATTTGTATAAGCATATTTTATTTCATTAACACAGCAGGTACCGAATGTCATTAAAGAAAGCACCGCAATATAAGCCACTTCCAGCGGAAGAGCTAAGATGGAGTTTTGACGAATCACTTCTTGATTTTGATTCCACACGAGAGATCAATCCAATAGAGGGGATACTAGGACAAGACAGAGCATTAAGTGCAATAAATCTAGGGATAAATATAAACAGTCCCGGATACAATATTTACATATCGGGTTTATCGGGAACGGGAAAAACGACAACTGTAAAGCAGATATTGGAAGCCAGGGCAACAGATGCCGTACCGCTTTTTGATTATGCGTACGTAAACAACTTTTCGGATCCAGACGAGCCGATACTTTTGAGATTTCCGGCTGGGGGTGCAAAAACTTTCCGTATGGAGTTAAATGCATTTATCAATTTTTTGAAAGAGAAGATACCGCAGACATTTGAGGGGACCAGGTTCCAGAATAAAAGACAGACAATAGTAGGTGAGTATTCTAAAAAAGAGCAGACGCTGATTAACTCATTTCAAGAGAAGCTAACGGCCGACGGATTCTCGCTAGGTTCGATTCAGGTAGGGGAAACAGCAAGACCGGAGATTATTCCGGTGATTAACGAAAAACCAATTCCAGTGCAGAACCTGCAACCATTAATTAGCGACGGGACAATAACAAAAGATGCAGCTAAAGAGATACTGCAGAAATACGGGAAGTACCAAGAAGAGTTAGTAAAGATATTCAAGAAGGGGATGAAATTAAGCGCTGAGTTAAAAGAGAAGTTAACGGATCTTGAGAAAGATGAAGTGCAGATTTTGGTAAAGGGGGCGATATCCGCCTTTCATGAAAAATATGAAGATGGGAGTGTGCTGGAGTTTTTGAGGCAGATTGAAGAAAGTATTTTAGATAATCTTCAGATATTCAAGGGGATAAAACCAGAGGGGGATACCACACCGGAGGGATACTTTATTGATTATTTCCGAGAGTATGACATAAACATAATACTTGACAATTCAAATCAGAAACAGCGACCAATTATTGTTGAAATGACACCATCCTTTACAAATTTATTCGGGACAATAGAGAAGATAAATGACGGGAAGGGGGGCTGGTATGCTGATTTTACAAAAATAAAAGCGGGTTCATTTTTGAAAGCGAACGGGGGTTTTCTTGTACTTAATGTAAATCATTTATTTGAAGAGCCGGGAGTGTGGAGGACGTTAAAGAGAGTG
>JAAYVN010000102.1 GCA_012517155.1 Ignavibacteriales bacterium
AAGAATATGGGAGTGATGAAGAGAACTTTTATTTTTCAGGCGATTGTTCGCAAGGGGTGAAAATTGTAAGTGCATCTTCAACACTATCTTCCCAAAAATCAAAAAGCTATTCGGCATCAAATTTATCTGATAATTCCCCTTTAACAGCTTGGGTCGAGGGTAAATCTGACTACGGAATCGGAGAGTGGTTCAAAATAAAATCTGCTGGTGTTAATGTCATCTATAATGGATATCAATCATCTCCCGCGAACTGGTTAAAGAATTCACGGGTGAAAAAGTTTAAGGTCTATAAAAATGATACGCCCCTCTGTTTTTTAGAGTTGACTGATGAAATGGGTGCTCAGAGGTTTTAACTTCCGGGAAGTGAAATTATTGATTATGATAAACCATCTGTCTTTAAATTTGAAATTGTCGATGTTTATAAAGGTGATAAGTTTTCTGATGTCGCAATTTCTGAGATTGACTGGATTTTGTGTTGTTTTTCATTAAATACTAATATACAATCATCATCCGGTTCCGATAATATCTCTCAAATTAATGCAGGTCATAAAATTCTTAATGTTGATATAAATTCAGGAGAAACCACAGAAACCGAAATTCTTAAAACCACAAAGCAAACTCACCTGAGTTTATTTAAGATCACAACCGATACAAAACAAATTGAAATTACTCCCAACCATCCGCTATATATAAAAGACTATGGTTTTATTTCATTAGGAAAAGTATTAAATAATATGGGACTTTGTGATTTTAGCGAACTGATAAATAAAATTGAAATCTTAACGTGGAATGAACATACAAACCAGCTTGAATTTCAAAAATTGGAAGGCATTGAATTAATCAGGGGCAACTTCGACACATACACAATATTGGAGTTAAGCAAAGGAGATACTTATATTGCCAATGGCTTTGTGACGAAGGTATATTCAAAATAAAAATCCCGGGACCTGAAACTACTCCAAGATTTTCATAACGGGGATGCTGATTAATTAGAGATGCATTACAGCTGAAGCTATGGGTTAACGGCATATAGTACTCACTCAATTTTATTCAGAGACGCACGCATGCTAGAAAAAGTAAAAAAGATGCTGAGAGAGAAAAAAGATTTATTCATGGGAGAGCTATACAGGGAAAGTATCGAAAAGATATTAGAGTCAGAAGTGGAAGAAAAAGCAGGGAAAAGATACCAAGGTGGAAAAGAGTACAGCCGGTGGGGAAGAAATCCGGGAAGTATTACAGCAAACGGAGAAAAAATAAAAATAGCGGTACCATGAATAAAGGAAAAAGAGAGTGGAAAGACGAGCGAGCCGGATATATACAAAAGAATAAACAAAAGTATAGAGATCCCGTTGCAGATGATTCGAGCAATAATAAATGGATTAAGTCAGAGGAAATACCAATATGTGGTTAAACAACTGACAGAGAGCTTCGGATTAAGTCAAAGTGTAGTCAGCCGAAAGTTCCGGAAATATGCAGAAAAGGTATTAAAGGATTTCATGGAAAGAGACTTAAGCGTCTATAAGTTTGTAGCAATAATCATAGACGGAAAGTATTTATCAAAAGAACAGATAGTACATGCGGTGGGTATAACCAGCAGGGGGGATAAGATAGCCCTGGGATTTATCCAGACAACCACAGAGAATGGGGAAGCGATAAAGGGATTACTGAAGAATCTGATAGACAGAAATTTCGGGTTTAATGAAGGAATCCTGGTGGTATGTGACGGGTCAAAGGGAATACTCAAGGGAGTAGACGAGGTATTTGGAGAAAATGGAGTAATCCAGCGTTGCCAGTGGCATAAGAGAGAGAATGTTGTCAGCTATTTACCTGATATACTGCAGAAAGGATATAAGGTTAAGCATCGGAATGCTTATGCATTAACAGAGTATGATAAAGCAAAAGTAGAATTACAGAGGTTAGCCGAAGAACTTGGCAGGATAAACCCGTCAGCAGAGAGATCACTTCTGGAGGGGTTGGATGAGACTTTGACCTTGCATCGTCTTGGACTAAAGGCGGAGTTAGGGGAATCTCTCTCCACAACTAACATTATTGAAAGTTTTAATTCCCAGTTGGAGAGCAAGTCCAGAAATGTCAAGAGATGGGGACCCGGGAAGATGCGCTCTCACTGGGTTTGTTTGTCCCTTTTGGAAATTGAAAAAAATGCCCGGAAAGTCAGGCATTATAAGAAACTTTATCTCCTTAGAATTGCTTTGGCTAAAGTTTCTAATTCACAAGTGGTGAAATATGCTTAATTATTTCTGCCTTTTCCATCTTTTATTTCAACTAGACTTGCATAATTTCCCCCTTCCACCCCTCTTCCTTCGATGTGAATACGTACTGAATACGTACTGAATACGTAGTGAATGCGTAGTGAATACGTAGTGAATGCGTACTCCCCTCGATACGGCTCCCCTCTGATTTTCCCCTAATTCCCCTTATTTTTCATCAAATCGAATACCCTGCGCGACAACTCCTTCATTATCGGTAGCGCTTTCTCCTCCTCTATCGGCAAAAAACAGGCGATTACATACTTTACCTCTCCGTCCGCCACTATCCCCACATCATGCGTCCAGTAACTAAACCACCCCGTCTTATGATAATACATCGCACTCCCCGGAAGCCCTTGTGCCAGTTTCGACTTATCCAGTTGTCTTCCCAGCAACGTCATCATCTGCCGGCTCACCCACTCATTTATAAGCTCATTATTGTAGATTTTATACAAAAAATCCGCTGCATGCAGTCCGCAGGTCATAGTACTCGGCACCTCTGCATATCCCGGATCCTCCAGCTTTCTCTTCAAAAACTTCCTCGTCACTTCGCTCCCCTCCCATCCGTAGATTTTAATCAGCTTATTTATTCCGGGGCGGGTAGCGACATCTATCAGACAATTCGCTGCGGAATTATCGCTTCTTGTAATCATCAGATCCAGCAAATAACCAATTGTGACAGTATCTCCGCCTGCTAATAATGGTCTTGGATCCCATTTGATTTCTCTGGTTCTGTCAACCGCATTATGCTCTTTTACGATATGAGAAGTTTCAAGCCTGTACATCCCTTCACTAATCTGCCAGAGTATCGTTGCAGCCACATACATTTTATAGACGCTCGCCGGATAAATTAAATTTTCGGGTTTGAAGCCGCCAAGAACGGGCTTATCCCCCGTCAAATCGACTACTGCAAATGATATTTGCTCGATTCCATCCTCCCCCACGTTAAAATCCTTATCCAGTTCAAGTTTCCGGATAATGGAACCTAACTCCTTATCAAAACGATCATCTGTTTCAAAACCGAACTGCAAATCCTTCCCTTGTCCATTTAACCCTGTTATCATAACGAAGCAAAACAAAAGAATACATTTTCTCACTTTACACCTAACTAAATTAATTTAACCTCCTAAAATTAGCAATTTAATTCAAAATAAACTTATTTTTACTGCTGACTTTTATATCTTTTTGGAGGCGTCATGAAAATGCTCTGTTTTTTGGTTTTGTTTCTGATTACTTTAACTATTGTCCATGCGCAGTCGTTTAATCTTGCGAAGATGGATTCTCTTTTTGCACTCATTGATAAAAACGACAAGGGAATGGGTTCACTATCCCTTTTTCAGGATGGCAAGGAAGTTTATCAAAAAACCATCGGTTATTCGGATTTTGAGAATAATATCTTATCAACTGCAACAACAAAGTACCGGATTGGCTCAGTTTCCAAAACTTTTACTTCAGTAATTATACAGCAGATGGCAGAAGAAAACAAAATAACCCTTAATACTCTTCTCTCTGTTTTCTTTCCTCAAATAGTTAATTCAAATAAAATTACAATTGAACACCTTTTGCGTCACCGCAGCGGCATCCACAACTTCACAGATGATCCGGAATATACCACCTATATGACTAACCCGAAAACCAAAGAGGAATTACTTGAACTGTTTACCGCATTGCCAAGTGACTTTAATCCGGATGAAAAGTTTTCTTATTCAAACACGGGTTACGTATTATTAACAATGATAGCCGAGAAAGTGGACAAAAAATCCTTCGGGAAAATCCTTGAGGAGCGGATAGTTTCACCACTCAAGCTTAAAAACACTTACTATGGAAGCAAAATAAATCCCGCCAACAAAGAGGCATTTTCTTACAACAAACTCGAATTCTGGGAAAAATCTCCGGAAACCGATTTGTCAATCCCGATGGGTGCGGGAGCGATTGTCTCAACGCCGACTGACTTAAATATTTTCTTCAACTCTCTCTTTTCCGGCAAACTTATTTCCTCTTCCTCCCTGGAAACGATGACGTCCCTGAAGGATGGTTTTGGACTTGGTATTTTCTCTATCCCCTTTTATGAGAAAAAAGCTTTTGGACATACTGGAGGCATCGACGCATTCAGAACAACCGCGGCTTTCTTTCCGGACGATAATTTTTCCGTTGCTTATATATCCAACGGAGCAGTGATGATCCCTAATGAAATTCTATTAGGGGTTCTCAATATCTACTATGGGCGGGATTATGCGCTCCCTGATTTTAAGACACTCATCCTCAGTTCTGAAGATCTGAATAAATTCCTCGGCACTTATGGAAGCCCTACCTTTCCGCTAAAAATAACAATATCCAAAAAAGAAAATGTTTTAATTGCCCAGGCAACCGGCCAGCCTTCATTTCCTCTTGATGCTTATGAAGAAAATAAATTCAAGTTTGATGGAGCGGGTATTAAAATTGAATTCATTCCCGACAAACAACAGATGATCCTCAAGCAATCCGGAATGACATTCACTCTTGAGCGGGAAAAGTAACAGGCAAATAAATGTGGGTTATTCTTGCGCTACTTAATCCGGTTTCGGAATCCTTCAGGAATGTTTTCAGTAAGAAGGCTTCCCTGCAGGGGGCGGATCCATATCTTGTTTCATGGTTTAACAACTTTATACCGGTATTAGTATATACTCCCCTTCTGTTGTTTATCGATCTCCGTTTCACAGAAGAGTTTATAACGGTTACGGTTATTTCAGGATTTATAAATATAGTTGCGGTACTGCTCTATCATCGGGCAATTGCGGAAGGGAATATTTCCGAAGTAGTTCCAATGCTTAGTTTCACCCCATTATTTTTATTAGCCGCATCACCGCTTATTATAAATGAATTCCCTGACTGGCACGGAGTTACAGGACTGCTGCTGATAGTTCTGGGTTCTTATATGCTGAATATCAACCTTGCCAGATCAGGATTCCTTTCGCCGTTCAAGAGTCTTCTGCGAGCCAAGGGAACCCGGTATATGTTCATAGTCGCATTTATCTGGGCACTTTCGTCCAACTATGATAAAATAGGGATTCAGCAGTCTTCCCCATTGCAATATATAATATTTCTTAATCTGTTCGTATTTGTTGGGATCACAATAGTTCTGCTTTTTCTAAAGCGTCTTTCAATTCCGGCGATAATTCACACTAATAAGAATGTGGTTATTGTGGGAATATTCACCGCATTCGGTTTTTTCCTGCAAATGACTGCACTCTCCCTTACTCTTGTTGCTTATGTAATTGCGCTCAAACGAATGTCCGGAATGATCACGGTTATATGGGGATACTACTTCTTCAATGAAAGAAATATTCACGAAAAGCTTGTCGGTTCGGTAATCATGTTTGTTGGTGTCCTTTTAATTCTTTTACCTTTTTAGTATATTGAATTATGAATTTTAATAGTGTAAAAAAGGATATCCGGAATCTGATTGAAGCAATCCGCTCGCTTGAGAAAAAGCCATTGATAATCCTGCTTTCGGTGGCAATACTTCAGACAATTTCGTGGTATTATTCCTCGCGAGCCTTTTTCAGGGTAAATATATGGCCCGGGTATTCCACTTATGAGCATATATATTTAGTTGAGTACCTTTATTGGTTCCTTGCGGACTTTTTCACCCTGGGGATCATCCCGGTTTTGCTTATTATTTTCCTGTTAAAGGAAAAACCCAAAGATTACGGAATAACTTTCGGAGATTACAAAAGCGGTTTCCTTTATTCCGGAATTTTTCTTGCTTTCATGATCGTAATACTTTGGTTTGTCTCTGCACAGGAGGAATTTGCACAGGTGTATCCGCATTATCCTTATGCAAGGAACAACTGGAATGTTTTCTTTGTTTTTGAAGCAGGGATGCTCTTTTACATGATTGGGTGGGAATTTATATGGAGAGGTTTCACATTATTCGGGCTTTTTGAGAAATTCGGTTATTATGCCGTTCTCATACAAATGATACCGTTTGTAATCCTTCATAACGGGAAACCACCACTGGAGACTTTCAGCTCTATAATCGGCGGTATTGCTCTTGGCATACTTGCACTTAAAACACGTTCTTTTTTGTATTGCGTAATAATCCATTTTGGTATTATGTTTACAATTGACTTCTTCTCCGTAATGCGGTATCGCACTGCGGACTATGGAGTTTCTTTTAACTCTTTGATTAACCTGATAAAAAATTTATTCTGAGGATATTATGAAATTTTCGTTAAACGTAGATCATATAGCAACAATCCGCAATGCGCGGGGTGAAAGCCAGCCTGATCCGGTAAGTTATGCTCTAATGGCTGAACAATTTGGTGTTGATGGAATTGTAGTTCACTTGAGAGAAGACAGAAGGCACATTAATGACCGTGACCTCCGTCTGTTAAGAGAACTCCTGACCACAAAGCTTGACCTGGAAATGGCTGCAACACCGGAAATTATAAAAATTGCCTGTGAAACACTGCCCGAACTAGTAACGCTGGTTCCTGAAAAACGACAGGAACTGACTACCGAGGGGGGGATCAACGTTATAGATAATGTTGAACTGCTGAGAAATACCATTGAAGAGCTTCACAATTATGATATTCCCGTTTCTTTATTTATTGAACCGGAAATTGAGCATATTGATGCAGCCAAGGAAATTGAAACCGACTTCATAGAAATTCACACCGGGGTTTTCGCAAATGCACTAACTGAAGAAGCACAGCTTGATGAACTCGATAAAATCCGTTTAGCCGCGAAGCATGCAAAAAAGCTTGGTCTTGGAGTAAACGCCGGGCATGGACTTAACTATAACAATATAAAACTTTTCAGAGAAATAACCGATGTTGATGAGGTTAGCATCGGGCATGCGGTAATCGCCCGTTCAGTATTCTCAGGGCTCAAAGAAGCGGTAAGAGATATGATAAAGTTATTAAACAACCTGCAATAAAGAAAGGGAATAAAGATGAATATTAACAGTTTCGCAGCTCAGAAGCCAAAAAGTGAATTAACCCCATTTATTTATGCGCCGGATTCGTTAAAAGCTCATGAAGTGATTGTTAAAATAACACACTGTGGAATTTGTCATAGCGATATTCATCTGATAGATAATGACTGGATGGTTTCAAAATATCCACTGGTTCCGGGGCATGAGATAGTCGGGCTGGTGACTGATACCGGAAGCGATGTAAAACATTTAAAAGCAGGAGACAGGGTGGGAATTGGCTGGCAATCGGGAAGCTGTCATAACTGTGACTATTGCAACACCGGACAAGAAAATCTTTGCAAGCAGGGACAGCCTACCTGCAATGGTCATTACGGCGGTTTTGCAGAGTATGTGGTTACTGACAGCAAATTCGCCTTCCCGATACCGGAAGAACTGGAGTCAGTTAATGCAGCTCCGCTATTGTGCGCCGGAATCACCGTATATTCTCCGATGAGAATTTACGGAATAGAACCGCATCATAAAGTAGGCGTGGTTGGAATAGGGGGACTTGGACACATAGCCCTGCAGTTTGCGAAAGCATTCGGGTGCGAGGTTACGGCATTTTCCTCATCACCAAATAAAAAAGAAGAAGCTCTCTCCTTTGGTGCAAAGTATTTTGTAAACAGCACTGACACAAAGGCAATGCAGAGTATTTTCGGAACACTCGATTACATAATTACAACTGCGACAGCACCGCTCGACTGGGCTTCATATATCAAGGTACTAAGACCCAACGGAAGATTAAACTTCGTGGGAGGCACTGTAGGGAATCTTAATATCCCTGTTTCGCTGATACTTGGACATCAGAAATCAGTAAGCGGAAGTGCAATAGGCGGACGTCCGATGATGACTGATATGCTGAGATTCGCAGCCAGACACAATGTCATTGCCAAGACAGAAGTAATGCCGCTAAAAGAAGTGAACACAGCATTAGCCAAAGTACGCGATAACAAGGCACGATACAGAATGGTACTTGAAGTTTAAGCAGTTTTTCAATGAAGATATTGCTGGTTGATAATTTTGACTCCTTCACCTACAATATTTTTCAGATCATTCAAGCTTCAGGACATGAGATTTCAATAATAAGGAATAATCTCGCTCGCAAGAGTTTAATAAAGCGACTTAATCCTGACAGAATTATAATCTCTCCGGGACCGGGTTCTCCGGATGAGTGTATTAATTCACTTAATGTTGTAAAAGATTTTCATTCCAAAATCCCAATCCTTGGCATCTGCCTGGGGCATCAGATAATTGCCAGTTTCTTTGGATGTAAAGTAATTCAAAGTCACAATCCAAAACACGGAAAAACCACACATATTAAGCACGATGGCAGCGTGATATTCAAACGGATACCGCAGAATACCGAAGTGGGACTTTACAATTCGCTCATTGTTGAAAATAAGAACCTGCCGGAAGAAATTACTGTTACGGCTGTGTCGGATGAGAAGCAAATTATGGGAATACGTCATCGTAAATTTCCTGTTGAAGGAGTTCAATTCCATCCCGATTCCATTCTAACCCCCTCAGGGGCTAAAATGTTTAAAAACTGGTGCGATCATGAATATAGTTGAACTAGTCAATAAAGTATCAGCAAATCCGCACTCGGCCTTATATTTTGAGCCGCCGGTTTATCGCGGATGTCAAACAAGATTCTTTGATTCTCCGGAACAAATTATAACAATCAATAATAAGAGTGAATCAGGGGGAATTCTCAGGAAGATTGAGAAGCTTAGCCAGACCAGAATAATTTTAGCACTTATGAACTATGAGTTCGGATATTTAACCGAGGACAAATTCAGCTCCATGATTAATTCCTCCTCCGTTGAACCATTTGCGCTGTTTTATGTCTTCCCTAAAAGAAATGTTATAACTTTTAATACTAACGA
Organism: Ignavibacteriales bacterium; assembly: GCA_012517155.1. GTDB lineage: Bacteria > Bacteroidota > Ignavibacteria > Ignavibacteriales > Ignavibacteriaceae > JAAYVN01. The sequence continues at coordinate 9,111 of JAAYVN010000102.1, forward strand.
ACTGGATTTTTCAGCCCTCCCGTGTTTGATAAAAGATAATCAAAAACTGATAAAAAATTTCAGATTAAACACTACGAGGACTGAATATATCAGAGCGATTAAAAGGATACGGGAGTACATTGAAAAAGGGGAAACTTACCAGACTAATTATACAGTAAAAGGGAAATTTGAAACCATCCCGGACCCTGCAATTATATTTCTCAGACTTCTTTTTAATCAGTCATCGCGGTATAACTGGTACATCAATGGAGGTAAAGAAGCGATAATATCAATATCGCCCGAACTCTTTTTTCATCAAAATAATAAAGCTATCATAACCAAACCAATGAAGGGAACCGTCAGGAGAGGGATTAATCTAACTGATGATAGCCAGTGCGAAAATATGTTAAGAATGAGTTCCAAAGAACTTTCCGAGAATGTAATGATAGTTGATCTGTTAAGAAATGATCTTGGCAGGATTTCGGAGGCAGGGAGCGTAAAAGTCAGCAGACTGTTTGAAACCGAGAAATATGAGACTCTCTATCAGATGATCTCAACTATTACCGGCAGACTTGAGGATACGACCATATACAATACACTTGCAAATATCTTCCCTTCGGGTTCGGTTACCGGAGCACCAAAAATCAGGACAATGGAGATTATAAAATCTCTGGAGAAAGAAAGGAGGAGAATCTATACCGGTTCGATAGGGACAATCGAAAAGAACGACACCTCATTAAATGTAGCAATCCGGACTTTAGTAATTGACAAAAAGAGGAAGAGAGGGGAAATTGGACTTGGAAGCGGAATAACCTGGGGCAGCAATCCCTTAACCGAATACAAGGAAGTTAAACTCAAGGGACGTTTTCTGACAAATCCACCTCCCCACTTTGAAATTTTTGAGTCTGTTTTAATTGAGAACGGAGTTCCATTTTTACTTGACTATCACTTAAAACGAATGCAAGAAACCGCATCGTACTTTTTATTTAAATGTAATGTTAAAAAAACCGAGAAGGATATTTACAAGTTTGTAAAATCTTATGATCTGAATACTTATAAACTAAAGATAATTCTTAACAAATGGGGCTGCATCGCTTTAAGTGCCTCAGCAATAAAGCCTCTCCCCTTCCCCGCAAAAGTAAGAATCCCGGATAAGCGAGTCAGCACATCAAACCGGTTTCAATACTTTAAGACCTCTTTAAGAAGTTTATATGATTCTGAGTACAGGAAATGTTTGCGTGAAGGTTATGCAGAGGTAATTTTCCTGAATGAAAGGGATGAAATTGCCGAAGGTTCTTTTACAAATGTTGTGGTTAAAAAGGGGAAGACTCTTTACACTCCCCCGATTGAAGCGGGAATCCTTAACGGAGTTTACCGGCAATCTTTAATTGACCGGAAGAAAATCGCGGTAAAGAGTTTATGCTTACGGGATTTAAAAGAGGCGGATAAAATCCTGCTTATAAATTCCGTAAGGAAAGAAATCCATTTAACGCCGGATTCCGTAGATTTCGGCGAGACTAGAAACTGTTAAAGTAATTAAAGCCTTTAAGACTCCATTTGCCATTAATCCAGACAAATTTAGCAAAACTGGCTCCATCACCCCCCTCAGTTGCAAACAGATAAACAGTCCCTTCTGAACAAATTATCGGATCGTTGGAACAGTCCGGTCCCGTAGTCGGATCTGCTTCATACATAAACTCATTTGTAAATGCCTCAACAATTTTTTTAATTGGCTGATTAGTGAACTCTTTGATAGACGCGGCATTTTTTTTCATAACTCCCTGACAGAATCTGTTTATTGTTTCTTTAATCTTATGGGGATTTGCCTTTCTGAAGTTGCAGTATATCTCACTTATGGCGGTATCGTCCCATTTTTTCCCTTTTTGGACTTTCAGGATAGTTACCTTTAACCAAACAATTCCTTTAACAGCGCTGAATTTCTCGCAACTGATTTCAGTTTCAATCCTTGTTAGTGATAGTCCCTTGCTTTCGGGATCAATAACTGATGAACCTATCATTTTATCATTGAGGAAGAGTTCGATTTTAAGTTTTGAGGGAATGCCATTATTAGTGAGTGAATTCCAGTCTTTCTGATAACCGGGGTAAATAGTAACGGCAGGTTCAGAAATATCTCCCAGTTCCTCGAGTTTGCCAAGATAGATTGCTATCCATTCCCCAACTCCGCTTCCTTTAACCCCTTCAACCCATGCTGTTTGCTGTGTGAAGTCGAATACATTTGAAGGGTTATAATTGGCCACATTGCTTGCTTTTAATACTGAGGATGCCGCAAACTGTTTATTTTCAGATACCGGGATTGTCTGAGAGAAAGCAATTTTACCAAGAGCAATTACCAAACCGACAATCAGGAAACGCAAGTATGTTTTCATCACATTATCTCCTTACTTAGGAACGAGCCAGACCGATTCTTCGCCATAAAGTTTCTGGACTTCGTTAATGAATGTGTTTGTTAGTTTAATTTTCATTTGTTTAAGAACAAATCTGTTTCTGTCGTCTCCGTTATTAATCAGTTCAATAATAACGGACATTGCGCCCTGATGTTTCAGGAGAATTTCTTTAAGTGTTTTGATTGATTCGGGATCATATTTTTCCCGGTCAATTATGATTTTCAGATATTTAGTAAAACGTTCTCTTGCTTTCTCCATAGGAATGATTTCCTCAGCATTGAGTTTTACAGCATCGCCACTGCTTTCGAGTTTGCCAATTACCATAACGCATGCCTCGTCCTTAATAAATCCGGCAAATTTGGAGTAGGTTGAGGCAAACATTATACAATCGCAAAAGCCGGTAAAGTCATCCAGTTTGAAGAATGCCATTGTGCGGTTTGACTTATCTATCTTAGTATTAATTCCGTTTAACACTCCGCAAGCCCTAACTGCCTGGGATTCGGTAATGTGTTCCGTTTCACCGAGGTGAATATTACTGAAAGACCTGTACTCGAGTTCAAATTTCCGGAGGGGGTGATCGGAAACATAAAAGCCGATAACTTCGCGTTCCCTGGCGAGTTTTTCACTTTCGCTCCAGTCGTTGCAGTGATCAAGTTTTGGCTCCATAAGAGAAATATCGTTTTCATCAAAGCCGAAGAGACTATCGGTGTTTTTTCTTTTATATTCCTGAAAGCGGCTGCCGAAATTCAGAGCACTTTCAACATTATGAAGAAGGAGTGCCCTGTTTTTATTCACAGAGTCAAAAGCACCGGCAAGAATCAAGCCCTCCAATGTTCTTTTATTTACGACTCTGGTATCCACATTAGAACAGAATTCAAAAAGGGATTTGAAATTTCTGCCAAGTTTTTCTCTGCTTCGTTTAATTTCCTCAATGGCGTTAACCCCAACATTCTTAATGGCGGAGAGACCAAATCTGATCTTTCCCTTTTCGACATCGAAAAAGACTGATGGTTTATTGATATTCGGAGCAAGAACAGAAATTTTGAGTTTGCGACAATCCTCGAGGAATTTAGCCACTTTATCCTGATCACCGAATTCGTTTTTAAGATTTGCGGCAAGGAATTCAGGCGTATAATGTGCCTTGAGGAAAGCGGTCTGATATGCAATAATCGAATAAGCAACCGCATGGCTTTTATTAAATCCATAGTTGGCGAATTTATCTATATTCTCGAAAATTTCCGAGGCAACTTTTTCGCTAATCTTGTTTTCGACAGCACCTTTAATGAATTTGGCTTTTTGTTCGGCCATCATTTTGAGGTTCTTTTTTCCCATAGCACGGCGAAGGATATCCGCTTCACCGAGACTCATACCGCCGACCTTATTTGCGATCTGAATTACCTGTTCCTGATAGACGATAATTCCGTAGGTTTCCTTAAGAATGTCCCCGAGAATGGGATGGGCATATTCAATTGGCTTTCTGCCATATTTCCTGTCGAGAAAGTCATCAATGAACTCCATTGGTCCGGGTCTGTAAAGAGCGTTCATAGCAGCGAGGTCTTTAATGGAGCGTGGTTTAAGTTTTTTCAAGTACTCGCGCATCGGGGGGGATTCAAACTGGAAGACTCCTGATGTTTGTCCTTTGGCAAAAAGTTTATAAGTCAGTTCATCGCCATCCTCAATCTCGTCAATATTGATTTCGATGTTATGATTCTTTTTAACCAGTTCGATAGTATCTTTGATAATAGTAAGAGTGCGGAGACCGAGGAAATCCATTTTAAGGATACCGAATTTCTCAAGTTCGAGCATGTTGAACTGGGTAACGATTTCATCCTGAGCAGCGGGGTTGGAGAGTGGAACGAAATCGCTAACGTCAGAAGGGGCAATAACCACACCGGCGGCGTGTTTGCTTGCATTTCTGTTCATTCCTTCAAGAACCTTAGCGTGCTTGATCAGGTTGACTATTTGCTCATCTTTTGAATCTTTAACCCATTTAAGTTCAGGAACTTCATTTAATGCAGTTTCAATGGAATAAACCTTCCCGAACTTCGAGGGGATATATTTAGTAATACTATTAACAGTGGAGATAGGAATTTTAAGAACTCGTGCCACGTCGCGAATAACGGCTTTCGAGGAGAGAGTATTAAAAGTAATAATTTGCGTTACGCATTCGTGTCCGTACTTATCTTTGACATAATCAATGACCTCCCCGCGCCGGTCGTCAGCGAAGTCGACGTCAATATCAGGCATTGATTTTCGTGCGGGATTAAGGAAGCGTTCAAAGAGGAGATCGTATTTACGGGGATCGACATTAGTAATTCCAAGTGCATAAGCGACAATGCTTCCTGCGGCACTTCCCCTACCGGGACCTACAAGAATATTTCTTTCGCGAGCGGCATTAATAAAATCGGCTACCACAAGGAAGTAGCCTGCGAAGCCCATATTTTTAATCACATCAAGTTCATATCTGAAACGATCTTCAATTTCTTTGGTAAGATCAGGGTATCTTTTCTCGAGTCCCGCATGAGCAAGTTCGCTGAGATAATCATCCAGATCAGTTGCCCGGCTAGATTCGGGTATTGGAATTGTGGGGAAGTGAAGGGTTTCTTTATCCTTCATGAATATTTCTATTTTGTCAGCGATTTCGAGAGTGGATTCAACAGCTTCGGGGAAGTCGCGGAACTGATTGATCATTTCGTCCTGGGATTTAAAATAAATCTGGTCAGTACCGTAGCGGAGATTCCGGTAGTCCCCTTCTCCGGTTTTATCGGAAAGAAGGAGAAGGATATTATGGCTATAGGCATCTTCCTGTTTAATATAATGGCAGTCGTTGGTGGCTACAAGTTTAATCCCGAGTTCCTTACCAATACGGGGCATTCCTTCGAGGACGGGGAGTTCTTCTTCCATGTTATGGTTTTGGATTTCGAGATAGAAGTCGTTGCCAAAAATATCCTTATAAGTTTTTGCGACTTCTTTAGCTTTTTTGTAGTTACCCTCAGCCAAGTCAGATGCGACCACACCACCGATACATGCGGATGTGCAGACAATTCCTTCTTTATATTTCTCAAGGAGTTCGAGGTCTATGCGGGGTTTATAGTAAAACCCTTCGAGAAATCCGTAGGAGGAAAGTTTAATGAGGTTGTGGTATCCCTGTTGATTTTTTGCAAGGAGAATCAGGTGGTTGTAGTATTTCTTTTTTCTGCGACCAACACCTGTTTGATCATCAGAGCGTCTATCATGCCGTGATCCTTCTTTAACGATATAGGCCTCCATACCTATAATTGGTTTGATGCCGGCTTCCATTGCATGCTTGAAGAAGGAGGGGACACCATAAAGCACCCCATGATCAGTAAGGGCGACGGCATGCATATCAAATTCCCTGGCTGCTTTAATCAAGGTCTCGACTTTACAGGCTCCGTCCTGAAGACTGAAGTGGGTGTGGTTGTGTAAGTGGACAAATCTGGACATTAAAAAACCCTTTGTTAAATAGAATTCACTTTCTAAATTTAATAAGATTTTTGTTTGGAAATAAGCCCTAAAAAATTTTTTTTATCAAAATGTTTTTCGCGCAAGATTTTTCCACTGAATTAAGAAAAAAGAGGAGATGCAGTTTCAGCAGAGAACAAATTTGCGTAAATTTGCGGTTCAAATTATTTCAAAAACAAGAAAAACTGATAATGAACTATAGTTGCGAAGCGCTTAAATTAATTACCGAACAGAAAAAAGAGTGGGCGGCATGCGGAAATGGTTATGCCTCGCTGAGTAGCGTACAGGTAAAAACATTTCAATTTGACGGATACTCGATAAAAGTGCAGTACAATCCGGGAAGAATGACTTCCACTTCTGCCAAGGTTGATCCGAAGTCGATAAAAGAGAGAAAATGCTTCCTGTGCTATAACAATCTGCCAAAGGAACAGAGGGGACTGGACTGGAAAGAGAATTATATAATTCTTGTTAATCCTTTTCCTATATTTCCGGAGCATTTTACGATACCATCAAAGAATCACCTCCCGCAAGAAATCAAGAATTCTTTTAAACTGCTGAATGAGCTTTCGTACGATCTAAGGGAGAGGTACACGGTTTTTTATAATGGTCCAAAGTGCGGGGCTTCAGCACCGGATCATATTCATTTTCAGGCGGGATTGAAGGGTTTTATGCCAATTGAGGAGGAGTTTGAGACGATAGTTAAAAAGCATGGGAAGGTTATTTCGGAGCAAAATGGATTAAAAGTTACCGGGGTTGATGACGGATTAAGGAAATTTTTAGCTATTGAGTCGGCAAATAGTAAGGAAATCAGTGATTTTTTCAAGAAATTTCTGGATATGTATTCCGATTCCGAGGAGGAGCCGATGCTGAATGTTCTTTCGGATTTTTCGGGTGATATGTGGAGAGTAGTTGTATTCCTGAGGAAAAAGCACCGACCCGGGGTATATTTTGCAGAGGGGGAGGAGAGAATTTTACTGAGTCCGGCATCTGTGGACGTTGGGGGAGTGTGCATAGTGCCACAGGAGAAGGATTTTAACAGAATTGATGAGGGGAAAATCAGCGGAGTTTTTAAGGAAGTGTTCATTTCGAGGGAGGAATTAGAAAATCTTGGAGAAAAACTTGCGAAAGTTTAAGTGGGATTGAAGGAGTTTTGACGTGGAAGGAGAATCGAACTAAGCACGGCTTTACCACGGCTTTTGTACGGCTTTACTACGGCTTTACCACGGCTTTATATTAATTTTAGATCGTTGGAAAGATAGTTTTATAGGGGATTTTGGTAACCGGGTTTGCGGGAAATTGTCTGATCCGACCGGTTGGAAGGATTCGCAGGATTAAAGGATTATAGGATTTTGGTGACAGTGTGACTAGTTCCTGGTTCCTGGTGACAGAGAAACCAGGGGAAATCCGACACAGTCGGAGGGAAGTCATTAGGTCGTCATAGCCCTTGGTGTTCATGTATGGTCATTGGTTGTTTAAGGGGATGGGGAGAGTTTGAGGATACGGAAGGCTCCGCGGATTACCAGAATGAAGACGATGGTGCCTATTAATAAATCGGGAATGCCGGAATTTAATAGTTTTACCTGAATACCAGCCAGGATTACTCCCGCATTTATAATCACATCGTTAGAGGTGAATATCATACTTGCCTGAATATGCAATTCTTTACTTTTGGATTTCTGAAGGAGAAAGAGGGAAAGAGAGTTTGCTAAAAGAGCAAGGGAAGAAATAATTATCATCATCCAAAAGTCGGGAATATCTCCGGGGGAAAGAAAACGACGTATCACTTCGACAAATCCAAGAAAAGCGAGAGTAATCTGCAAATAGCCGGCAAGAGTGGCAACACGTTTTTTGAATAGAAGTCCCGCACTGACGGCAATAAGGCTGAGTCCATAAACAAGGGCATCTGCAAGCATGTCAAGACTGTCGGCAATAAGTCCCATCGATCCGGAAATCCATCCCGTAAGAACTTCGATAAGAAAGAAAGCGAAGTTTATCAGCAGGACTGTCCACAAAATATTTCTTTGAGCTGAGTGTTCTTTCTGTAAAGTTGGGGTGGATTCCCGTGAGTAAATCAGTTTACTGCCAAGGCTGAGCCGCTCCAGTTTATGTGATATGGTTTGTGAATCGCCTGTATGAAAAACAGTAAGTATGCGGTTCGGGATATCAAAATCGAGAGACGCTATTTGAGCTTCATCCTGAAGAGTCAAGCGAATCAGGTTTTCCTCGGAGGGGCAATCCATTTGAGGAATTTGGAAAGAGCTTTCTTTCATGCTGAACGGGTTTTTACATACTCTTTAACACTAAGGTAAATAACACCAAGGGCGAGTAAAATAAGAATAACATCGCCAATAATAAGTGGGAAATTCATTGCCGGGAGATAAGAGTCTTTCAATACGATAATGAGTGCGGCGATGGTAGTAAGGAGCATAAAAATTCCGGGTATCAAAGCAAATATGTATTTTTTACCTCTTTTCAGAAGCCAGATTGCCACGATTAACAGAGCTAAACCAGCGAGAAGCTGATTTGCGGAGCCAAACAGTTGCCATAGTTCTTTGAAGGCATTATAGTATGCAAGCAGGAACATGAGCACAACACAAAGAAAGGAATTAAAGAGATAAGTATTAAGGATTTTGGGTACTTTTTTAAATATCATCTGCCAGAATTCTTCGAGGAGATAGCGATTAAGTCTAACGGCGGTATCGAGAGTGGTAACAACGAATCCTTCAACCATAAGAATACCAAAGATTGCACCGTAAAGTTTGGGAATACCGAGTCCGTTAAACAACAAGGTTCCCATGGCAAGAGCGAAGGCGAGGATAGGGTTTGATTTAAGTGCCGGGTCAGAGGGATAAACAATTGAAAGATACTGGGAGTAATTCAATCCGAGACCGAGAGTGATAATGACACCGACAGCGAGCAAAGCTTCGAGCATCATTCCACCATAGCCCACGATTCTGGCATCCGGTTGTTCTTTGGAAATCTGTTTAGAGGTTGTTCCCCCCGCAACAAGGGAGTGGAAGCCACTAATTGCCCCACAGGCGACGGTTATAAAGAGGATAGGCCAGATAAGACCGAGATGTTCATTTCCGAAGGAAATTGATTCAGAGGGAAGGGCAATCACGGAACCATTCAAGGCTGCAACAAAAATTCCTATCAGCATAAAGGATATACCACCATAGAGGAGGAAAGAATTAACGAAATCACGGGGTTGAAGGACAATCCAGACCGGGACTCCGGCTGCAAAAATTGTATAGATTGAGAGAATTACCATCCAGGTAGTAGGAGTTATAACAACGGGATACATAACGCCTATACCAATTGAAGAAAGACATACTGTTATCGCAATTACTGAGGCGGTGAATATGTTAATATTCTTTTTATACAGGAGATAACCGATAAGGGGTGCAAAAATGGTAATTATGATGACTGAAGTTGACGCGATACCCCCGATTACAGCATAATGGACACCATCGACAATGACTTTATGGATGTATTTTTCCTCTTCGCCAAAGAATGAGAGGGGATATTTTGAGGAGAGGGCGGTGGTGGTAAGATTTAGGAAGACCGCGGTGACCATAAGAAGCATAATAAAAGTAAAGCTAATGAAAATTAAGAAGCCCTTTTTACCGAGGGTTTTCTCAGCGATTTCGGAGAGGGACTTGCCTTTTTCGCGCATCGAAGCAAGAAGGGAGGTAAAGTCGTGCACACCCCCCATAAAAACGGCGCCAATAATAATCCATAGCCAAACGGGGAGGTAGCCAAAAACAATTGCTACTGTGGGTCCGATTATGGGTCCGCCACCGGCTATAGAGGAGAAGTGATGACCAAAGACAACAAATTTTTTGGTGGGGACATAATCAACCCCGTTTTCCATTTCTACAGCGGGGGTTTTATGAGATCCATCAATATCAAAGATGTATTCGATATATTTTCCGTAGATTTTGAAGCCGGCATAAAGAGCGATGGCTGATATTGCTAAAATTGCGAGAATATTCATAGTGTACAACCAAACAACTTGTAAAGAAATATGAAATTTTTCGATTCAAATTTAAGAAACTGTTATGATTCGGCAAAAATATATCCAGATTTAACGAAATAATAATTTGGTTTAGAATTAATATAAATTATTTTGGGAAGTGATGAAATTTTGAAACTATTTTGAATTGGTCAAGGTTATGTTTTAGAGCGTGAATTTACAAATCAACAATATTTAAGTTTAAAAAGACAATATGAATATGAAATTCCTAATAATTGGTTCAGGATTAGGTGGATTATCGTTAGCGTTAAGGTTATCCGCGAAGGGACATAATGTAACGATACTCGAAAAGCACACAAAACCGGGGGGTCGACTTAACCAGTTAAAAATGGAGGGTTTCACATTTGATGTGGGACCTTCATTCATGAGCATGACATACGAGCTTGATGAGCTTTTCGGAGCGATCGGGATGAAGAATCCTGTAGAGATGGAGGAACTTGAACCACTATACAAGGTATATTTTGAAGGGAAGAAAGAGCCATTTCACATATGGAAGGACTTAGATAAATTAGAGGAGGAATTCAAGGATTACGAACCCGACCTTAAGAGGAAAGTAGAGAAGTACCTGAAGAGAGCCGGGGAGTTTTTCCATGACACGGAAGACAAGGTGGTTAAAGCCAACTTCGATGGACTGCTGAAATATGCGTGGCAACTATCGAAAGTTCCGAAGAAGCACCTGCCATATTTATTCAGGACCATGTGGAGCGAGGTAGAGAAGAATTTCGGGTCGGAAGAAATCCGGGTGATATTCTCTCTGGTGGCTTTTTTCCTTGGTTCGACACCATTTGAAACACCTGCCATCTACTCACTTCTGAATTATACGGAGATGCGACACAACGGGTACTGGAAAGTCAAGGGGGGGATGTACAGACTTGTAGAGGAGATTATGAAAATTCTCGAGAACAAGGGGGTAAAGGTGGTTTACAATACTGAAGTGGTGAAAGTTGAAGAAAGAAACGGGAAAGCCAAGTCATTAATTGATCAGCATGGGAAGAGTTGGGAAGCGGATGTATTTATTTCCAACGGGGATGCGGCTGCTTTCAGAGGGGAGATATTAAATAGGCCCAAATTCAGAGAAGAGAAACTGGATAAGATGGAATGGACATTAGCCCCGTTTACGATATATCTTGGTGTTAAGGGGAGGATAGAAAATCTTGAGCATCACAATTATTTTTTAGGGAGCAACTTCAGAGGTTACGCAGATACTATTTTTACGTCATCAATAAATCCACAGAAGCCTTACTATTACGTAAATGTTTCCTCGAAGTCCTATCCGGAATGCGCGCCTCCAGGCAGTGAGAATATATTTATTTTGTGTCCCGTACCCGATTTAAGGTTTAAACCAGACTGGTCTGACAGGGAAGAACTTGCCGAGAATATAATAGATGATCTTTCAAAGAGAGTGGATTACGACATAAAGGGGAATATAATTGTAAAAAGAATAATGGACCCGGTTGACTGGGGAAAAACATTCAACCTGTACAAAGGATCGGGTCTGGGATTGGCGCATGGAATAATGCAAGTTGGAGCATTGAGGCCTAAAAACAAAGATGAGGTGCTAGAAAACCTTTATTATGTGGGGGCTTCGACGACACCAGGGACAGGGCTACCGATGGTAATAATAAGTTCAAGATTAGTTATGGACCGAATAACGGAGGACTATGGACTTATATAGAAAAATATCGTATGATGCGAGCAAGTTAATAACAAAGTCATACAGCACTTCTTTCAGTCTAGGAATAATGGCTTTTGAAAAAAAATACAGAGAGCCGATTTATGCGATCTACGGATTTGTAAGAATCGCTGATGAAATAGTTGATTCGTTTCACGACCACGACAAGGCATATCTTCTATCCGAGTTAAGGAACGATACTCTGCACGCAATAAAAGAAGGTATATCGACAAATCCGATCCTCAACTCATTTCAGGATACGGTAAACAGGTACAAAATTGATATGGAGCTAATCAAAGCTTTTTTGGACAGCATGGAAATGGATTTGAGCAAGTCTACTTACGACAAACCGTCCTATTCGAAATATATATACGGTTCGGCGGAAGTGGTCGGGTTAATGTGTCTGAAGGTGTTTTTAGAGGGGGATGAAGAGAAGTACAATAAATTACTAATGCCTGCAAAGGCACTAGGCTCGGCGTTTCAGAAAGTGAATTTTCTAAGGGATATTCAGGGGGACTTTGAAGAAAGAGGAAGAATATATCTACCGGATGCATCTGACCACAAAGATATTACCGACGCAAACAAAGAGATGCTTGAAAAAGAGATAGAGGCAGAGTTCGATCAATCCTTAAAAGGAATAAAGCGATTGCCGAATGGTGTGAAGTTAGGTGTTTATTCCGCATACCTGTACTACTCCAAACTATTCAACAAAATCCGAAAAAGGAAGATCGCTCAGATACTTGACAGAAGGACAAGAATTCCTAATCCGTACAAGTTATATTTATTATTATATTCGTATATAAAAGTAAGAGTTTTGAGGCTTATCTGATGTTAAAAAGGGCAATTAAATTCCTACTGATTTTATTTATAGGTACGGGTTCCGTATTTGGGCAAACAAAGCATCCCAAGGATGAACTGCCGCAAGAGAAGGTGGATTTTATAAGAACTATATTTTACGAAGCGGTGGAAGACGAGGATAAGAATGATGAGATGTATGAGTATATTGAGAATGCATTAAAATCGCACCCAAGCAATCCCTCATTCCTAACAGCATATTTGGGAGCTTCCGAGACTCTTGTGGCAAAACACTCGTATAATCCATACACAAAATGGACTTACCTGAAAAAGGGGCTAGTAAAGATAGATGATGCGATAAGGAAATATAAAGAAAGTCTGGAGTTAAGATTTCTGAGATTTTCAATTTTGCATTATCTGCCATCATTTCTTGGATTCTCGAAAGAACGGGAAGAGGATTTGATTACTCTGTACAGACTTTTGTTAAAGAAGGATTACAGCGAAATTGATTTTGAAGTACAGACGGGAATAATAAATTTTCTGATTGAAAGTGAGAGACTGACCTCAAAGCAGATAAAGGAACTTGAAAAAATAACAATAGCAAAAAAATAATGTACACATACTTATTAATAAATACCGGGATTATTCTTTTTCCATTCCTATTCAGTTTCGAAAAGCAAATAAGATTTTACAAACAATGGAAGAGAGTTTTTCTTTCGATAGCAGTGACCGGCACAGCATTTATTATCTGGGATATTATATTTACAATGAGGGGGGTGTGGGGATTCAACCCAGCTTATCACACTGGTTTATATATTATAAATCTTCCGTTAGAGGAGATTTTATTTTTTATTACGGTTCCCTACAGTGCTATGTTCATTTATGAGGTTTTGGGAGTTTATTTAAAAGAAAGAGTAATAGAGTTCAAGAAAGATACTTTTACATCAGTGGCGACCTTATTCTTTTTTGCGGGATTATGGTTTTGGCGTGATGAGTACACGGTAGTAGTTCTTGCGTCGTGTGCAATTTTTTTTGTAGTTGTCCATTTTAACCAAAACGGGATTGTGCGGAATATGAATTTCTGGAAGACGATATTTATAATATACGTTCCATTCCTGATAGTCAATTATTTTTTAACATCGCTACCGGTGGTGTGGTACAACAATGCAGAAAACATCAATTTCAGAGTACTTACGATACCCCTTGAGGATTTCTTTTATTCGTTTTCACTAATCGCTTTTTCGCTATTTTTCTACGACCGGTTCAAGTGATATTTCACTTTCCTTTTCTAATAAGTCTTTTAACATTATAAAACTCATAAGGTTTAACGACCCTAAGATCAATATAGGTCAGGAAGCCATATTGAGATCTTGGCTCAATCGCAAGGGTAACAAGGTTAGACTGAATCTGATTAAGCTTAACGAGGTAATAAGTTTCGGGTTTATCAAGTTTCGTGTCTTCAACAACTTCATAAGTGGGAGAGAGGAGCTGAGAATCCTCGATATAAAGTGAGTCAAGACCTGTAAGGCGATATTTCTGGATAATATCTCCCTTCTGGGGTTTATAATCGCTAAAGACGATCCCATGTTTATTAAGAACAGAAATGATGTCCTCGTCTTTTTTTGATATCAAGTAACCGAAAGGTTTATCAATTTCAAGCGCGGGTTTAATTTCGGAATAGATACCGTGCACATTAATCAAAGTATCCTTATCATTATTGGAGGTAACGACTTTCATCTGAACAGTGGAATCAGTATTAATAAAATGCTCCATACGGAGAGTTACCGCAGAGGGTTTTCGCTGATCTTTAAGACTTCCCCGCCCATAATTAACAACGGTAAGAATATACTCCGCATTAAGATAGCAGAACTTAACGAAAGCCTCGATACCCTCAGCCTGCACTTTTGCACGGCGTTCTATATTTTCTATATAGAGTTCTTTTCCGTTAGTACCTTTCTGAACAACTGCGAAAGTATTCATTACCCCAAAATTCTGGATCATTTCATTTATCTCGGTATTGTTTCTCCTAATACGATTTCTTCCGGGGGGTCCCCCAATCAAGTAGTTTTCGTATGAGATATTTTTACCGGTGAAATATTCTTTGGCGAAAGGAAGAAAAGCCTTATCGGCAACTGCACTAAGTTCCTCCATTATATTGAGATTAGTAACAGTTCCATACTGAATTTCCGGAGTTCGGTAGTATCCAAATAGTTCCCAGTTTTTAGTATATGGATAATCTTCCGAAACATCGAGGACTGCTTCGGGGTAGTAGGTAAAGAAGAGTCTGTGAATTGCGTGGGACTCATGCTGTGAAAGGAGAAGGTGATCGCGGGAAATGTCTATCCGGTTACTGTTCATCCGGTTATTCATTTCGGAACCGTCGGGATTTACCTGAGGAAGAAGGATGATGCTAACCTTTTCGAGGAGGGAGTCGAGTTCGTGTGAAGCAAATTTTTTCAGAAAGAGAAGAGCTCCTTCCTTTGACGCCTGTTCATCTCCATTTTGCTGAGCAGTAATCAGAAGAGTAATTTTGTTTTTTTCTTTATTAAAACCCCGTTTAGAGAGGCGAACGAAATAAATAGTTCTTTCAGCGACCGTTTGCGCAACGCTGTCGATTTCGATATATTTTGAAAAGTCGGGAAGAGATTTAACATATTTAGCAAGTGCCGTATACGAAGTCAATTCAGTAAAGTCCGATTTTTCGAGCGGAGTTTTATAATCCTGTGGGATCAAAAGAGTTGATAGAACCAAAAAAAACAAAATAATCTTCACAAATTCCTCATCTTAAAAATAAAATTGCTATACCGCAGACTGCGATGAATGCACCCAAAATACCAGTTACCGGTATTTTTTCCTTATAATAAAACTTAACCATTGGCAGCATAAGGATGGGGGTAGTTGACATAAGAGTAGAAGCGATTCCAACCTCAGTATGCGAAATAGCGATGAGGCTAAAGGTTATGCCAAGGAACGGTCCTATAATACTGCCTGCGATAGTAAGATACAGTGCTGTTGTATCTTTCCGATAGAGTTTAACGGGATTTTTATACTTTCTCAAAATAATCATAAAGGGAAAAAGAATAATAATAGAGCTAATAATCCTAACAAAAGTGGCAGAAAATTCGTTTATCTCTCCGAGCACAAAAGCGTTTTTTGCGAGTAATAAACCGACTGCCTGACCCAACGCTCCAAGAAAACCATAAACGAAACCCAAGCCGGTAATTTTGAACTTACTATTACCAGATTTTTTTTCAATGACCACCATAGCTATTCCGGCAATTGTAACCAGGATTCCGATTATCGATTGTAAGGAAAGCACTTCATCAAGAAAGAGATAACCGAGGAGCGCTGATATACCCGGAACGAAAGACATAATGAGCATACTATAGCGGGCACCAATCATGTGAAAGGATTTGAACAGGAATCCATCTCCAAACACAAGTCCCGCAAAACCACTAATGAAAAGGAACCATATTTGTTCTGCGGTAACAGATTCCGGAAAGCCCATGAAAAGAACGAGAGCAGCCAGAAAAAAAGCCGCAAGAAGAAGTCTGTTCATATTAAGCTGCTGAGAGCCAATGCGAACAGAGGCTTCAGAAAACACAATAGAGGAGACACTCCACAGAAGTGCGGTTATCAGGGCTGCTATTTCACCGAAGAACATATAATCAAATAATAAAAGAAGGTCGTACTAAGGAGTACGGCCTTCACAATAAATTCCAGAAACAGGATTAAGGTTATCCGTTGTAATTGACTGCATCAATACCATAGAATAGAGCTGTGGGTCCCAAGTCCTCTTCAATTCTGATCAGTTGATTATATTTTGCTATTCTGTCAGTTCTGCTAGTAGAGCCAGTTTTAATCTGTCCTGCGTTGACGGCAACCGCCAGATCAGCGAGAGTTGTGTCCTCAGTTTCACCAGAGCGATGGCTGATAACAGAAGTATAGCCATTTTTCTTAGCAAGTTCAATGGTATCCAAAGTTTCTGTGAGAGTCCCGATCTGATTAAGTTTAATAAGAATGGAGTTTGCAACTTTCAAATCAATACCCTTGGCAAGCAACTCGCTATTAGTAACAAAAATATCATCACCGACAAGCTGAATTATACTACCGAGTTTATCGGTTAGCAACTTCCAACCATCCCAATCATGTTCAGCGAGACCATCCTCAATAGAAATAACCGGATACTTACTAACCCATGAAGCCCAGAAGTCAACCATTTCCTGGGAAGAAATAAGTTTGTTAGGAGCTGATTTAAAGAGGTGGTAGGCATTTTTATCAGCGAGCCACAATTCACTCATTGCGGGATCGAGCGCGATAGAGATATCTTTGCCAGATTTATATCCGGCTTTTTCTATACCTTCGAGAATCACTTCGATTGCTTCATCGTTTGCCTTCAGGTTGGGAGCAAAACCGCCCTCATCGCCCACTGCAGTATTATAACCTTTTTTCTTGAGAACGTTTTTCAATGAATGAAAGACTTCAGTTCCCATTCTAAGAGCTTCAGTAAAGTTTTGTGCGCCAACGGGCATTATCATAAATTCCTGAAAGTCAACGTTATTGTCCGCATGTTTACCACCGTTAAGGACATTCATCATAGGAACCGGAAGAACTTTAGCATTTGTTCCGCCAATATATCTATAAAGGGGAATGCCCAAGCACTGAGCAGCTGCTTTGGCAATAGCAAGAGAAACACCGAGGATAGCGTTTGCGCCAAGATTTGATTTATTTGGGGTGCCATCGAGTTCAATCAAGTATTGATCAATACCAGCCTGATCCAGAGCATCGAAATCAACCAATTCATCGCCAATTTTTTCATTAACATTATCCACAGCTTTCAAAACGCCCTTACCGAGGTAGCGACCTTTGTCGTCATCTCTCATTTCGCAAGCTTCCAATTCGCCGGTGGAAGCGCCACTTGGAACTGCCGCGCGACCAATAACGCCGCATTCGAGTTCAACTTCGGCTTCCAGGGTAGGATTTCCTCTTGAATCGAGAATCTCGCGTGCACGAACATCAACTATTGTAGTCATTTTATCTTCCTTTATATTACTAATTCAAAAAATTGTAAATGTAAATTTATCTAAAGATTAGCAACATTCCAATACAAATAGAGGTCAGAGGGACGATTTGCCCATTATAAACGAAATTGTGAAAAGAGACGAGACGGAGGATTAAGCTTAGTACTATTTTTTCGTGATTTATTTGTTATTTTTGTAAGAGACAAATATTTTTCAAAAACGAGGAATAAAAAGGTATGAAAATTCAATTTATCGGGGCAGCAAGAACCGTAACCGGTTCATTACATTATTTTGAAGTAAACGGATCCAAATTTGCAATAGATTGCGGACTTGTTCAGGGAAAGCGAAAAGAAGCATTTGAATTGAACCGGACTTTTGAGTTTTTTGACGCGAAAGACCTTGATTTTGTAATACTTTCCCACGCACATATTGATCACGCAGGGAACCTACCGAACCTGGTAAAAAAAGGATTTTCCGGAAAAATATATTGTACACATGCAACGAAATCACTTGCAGAGATAATGCTACTTGATTCTGCAAGAATTCAAGAAAAAGACGTTGAATTTGTCAATAAGCGAAGAGCCAAACAAGGAAAGAATCTATTTGAGCCGTTATATACAGAGGAGGATGCGAAAAAGACAATCGCTTTATTTTTTGGTTTGAATTATCATCATGATTATGAAATAACTCCGGAAATAATATTGAATTTTTTTGATGCAGGGCATATACTGGGTTCTTCCATCGTGTTCCTGACAATAAAAGAAGGGGACAGGATTTTCAATTTTGCTTTTTCAGGAGATCTTGGAAGAAAGAATTTGCCAATACTTCAGGATCCCGACAAGATTCCAGACGTAGATTTTCTGATTTGCGAGAGTACTTACGGAGGAAGATTCCACGAGACATTTGAAGTAAGCGAGCAGAAACTTGCAGACGTAATAATAAAAGCCGCGTCGAGGAATGCGAAAATAATTGTTCCCTCATTCAGTGTGGGAAGGACACAAGAGATAGTATATTTGTTGAATAAAATTTTCAGTGAAAACAGAGCCCCAGAAATACCCGTGTATGTGGACAGCCCCCTTTCCGTAAATGCAACGGAAGTATTCAGAAATCACCCGGAATGTTTTGATGCAGAGACAGCTGAGTTTTTATTAAACAATGAGGATCCTTTTGGTTTTAACAAACTTCGATATATAACGGATGTTGAAGATTCAAAGAGGTTAAACTCCCTTAAAGGACCAATGATGATTATATCGTCCTCGGGGATGGCTGAAGCCGGAAGGATTTTGCATCATCTAGCAAACAATATTGAAGACGCGAATAATATTATATTAATCGTAGGGTTTAATGCAGAGCATACGCTTGGCAGAAAAATAGTTGAAAGACTTCCGGTAGTGAAAATTTTCGGAGATGAATATGAATTAAAAGCGGAAGTGATTGTTTTTAACTCCCTGAGTGCACACGCAGATTCGAATGAGCTAATCAACTATTTGGAGCAGCTGGATAAAAGCAGACTTCAAAAAATCTTTTTAGTGCATGGGGACTACGATCAGCAACAAAAATTCTCCAAAAGACTTTTAGAGTCGGGGTTCAAAGAAGTAATTATTCCTGAGCGAGGGGAAGTATTTGAGATTTAAGGGATCCGGAAATAAGAGGAAGTATAAAAACCAGTTGTGTGGAGTAACCGACAACCGGTCGGGGGTATTATATTTAATCTTGTGTGCAGTTTTTCTACTCTTTCCAACAAGTACAAGTTATTCGCAAACTGAACCGGATTCATTACTTTTTCTCAGCAAATTCCCGAATTTACTAAGCAACAAATTTTATAAGCAATTCAATACTTTTTCTTATCAAACAAACGCCAATTATTCTTCCTCAGTGAACAACTGGTCTTTTTCGGTAAAGGAAGATTTCCGTTCTACACTTATAAAAAGCGGAGAGAACAGTATCCGTGATGATCAGAAATTCAATTTTTCAGTTGGTTACTCATTCTCTCCGATACTTAATATCGGAATTTATGCAGATAACGGAATTTTATCTGACTCCCGAAAGATAGGGATAAATCAAGCCTCCATATCAAACCTGTTGATATACAACCGCACTCAATTACAGAGCAGCATTTTGCTGGTTCCTTATATCGGATATCAGAACAACAGACAGAGCGGAGTAAGCGATTACGGTTATATATATGGAATTGAGGCTTCGGCAGAAAATTATTCAATGCTGGATTTTAACATTTCCTCACTGCTAAAAATCCGTCAAGAGGATATCTCTCCGAGGAATAACGGAGCTATAAATCTGAGGTTGATGCTAAACAATAATATCGAAAATGAGATTGACAATACTATTCAGTTTTCGTACAACCGATTAAGAAGGGATTTTTATTTCATTACAGATTCACTAACTCAGAGTGAATTCGGAATCACCAATAATATACAAAGCAGGATTGAGAACCTTTACTCGATTCGGGATAACCTGACATACCAAAATATAATAAACAATCTTGATCTGACCCTTTCGGGAGTATTAGGTTATAGAACGATAGAGAGGGACACCAGATACAAATCAGTAAAAATCAATTCACCCTCAATATTTGACACAGAGATTGACGAGCTTAAATTTGACTTAGAAACAAACTTAATGTACAGGATTGACAAACATACGATCTCTTTCAAGGGGATTTACTCGCAGAGAAATGAGAAAAACATAACAAAAAAACTAGAGAATGCTAATCCAATATTTTATGAAGAGAGAGCAGAGAGTGAAGCGCGAAAAAACAACATCTCCGATATTGCATCACTTTCATTAAATGCCGATTTTGCACTTTCGGCAAGGGACAAGCTTATGGTGAGTCTTTCACAATACAAATTAAAGTATGACACACCAAGTCCCCTAAATCTTGATGACAGAGATGAACTGCTATCCATCGTCAAGATCAATTATCAAAGGAACATATCTTCATTTTTTGATTTTTTTATATCTCTTGAAGGTGATTTAAGCAAGCTTGTATATCTTTCATCAAAGAGAAGTTCAAACAATTTTACGAACCGAGTTTTGAAATTACTTTCAGGAGGTATTTACAAGGGATCCGGATTCAGGTCAATAAACACTTTCGAAGTATCAGCGAATTATACAGTATATGATTTTGAAGATTTAAAACCGAATTACTCGAGTTATGCGTTCCGTCAATTCTCAATAACAGATTCAACAACCATTAATTTGTCAAGTGGATTACATCTAAATATTTATGGATATCTTAAGCTTTCTGAGCAAGGGGAATTCCGCTGGAAGGATTTCTCAATGAAACCGGGAAGGTTTGTTAAAGAGACGCTGCTACTCCCGAATATCGCAACAAGCTATGAAGGAATTGATTTTTCTGTTGGACTCCGATATTTTTCGCTGGTAACTTATGGATTTAATAAATCTATCAGGGAAATGGACAGCGACTACTATAGTCTGGGTCCAACATCGATGGTGAGGTATGGAACTGATAAAATCATGATAGGATTCAGCGGATGGTTTGATTTCATAACTCAAAAGAATAAAAATTCAGGGGGATTTTTACTGAATCGGGACAGTTATACGAACATTAATTTCGATTTAGACTGGTATTTCTAACGCAAGATCAAGAAAAGACAAAATTCTGTTTGTAAATATGACGGAATCTTTTGTAACTTTAATCAGAGATTTTCAGCCAGTTTTAGGAAACAACAATTTTTGCAAGAATACGAAATAAATATCAAGAGCGATCCAAATAATCTTATTACAGTTGAGGAATTCGTTAATTACGTGGGTATTGAAGCTTCTCTGAGTGAAGAAAAGCTTTCAAGTTTACTACTTTGTGTAAGTGAAGCAGTGACAAATGCGATTGTGCATGCCAACCATCAAGATCCGGAAAAGGATGTGGATATTATCGCCGAAGTAGATGAAGAATTCCTAACATTTCGAGTAAAAGACAGAGGTACAGGATTCAATCCGGAAGAAGTACCGGACCCAACAGCGCCCGAGAATCTGTTAAAAGATCATGGAAGAGGGCTTTTTCTGATGAGAACTTACCTTCATGAACTCCGATACAACATAACACCAGAAGGAACTGAAACAGTTTTAGTTATGAAACGGAACGCCAAATAGAAGTTCAAATTCCCGATTCCTATATTTTTCAAATAGGTTAGCGGGTACCACTTTCCAGTTATTAAACCCAACCGATTTAATCACCTTATTTTTTTCAATCCAATCAATAATATTTTTTCTGAAGTCAAAATCAGAAGAGGTTTTAATACGTTTTTTAAGTTCATCTTTAGTCAGACCCGAACCGAAGGTAAGATGGCCTCCGCCCCCATTACCGCGATAGGAATTGAGCACAACAAGATATTTTTTTTCAGGATCAAACTTGTTGCCATTACTCATGGATTCAATAGTCACTCTTTCCCCTGCTTTACGGGTAATATCCACCAGATAGTCAATTCCCACAGCATAATCCAAATTATAATAAGGGGAAGCAAACTGATATTTTTTCGTTCTTCCCTCTTCCCTTTTTTCGTTTTTAACCTCCCTAAGGTTAAGCATCAGATCATCGTCATTATAAACAGTATTAAACCACCTGGAATAAGAATACTCGAGGTATTTTTGAATTTCCTCTCCGGTTAATTCCAATGTATAAAGAAAATTTTCATACTTATAAAGATTAAACATATCCCGAACAAAGAGTTTTCCTTCTTTCAAGGTCACGTCAAAAGAGAGAGGAGCG
>JAAYVN010000103.1 GCA_012517155.1 Ignavibacteriales bacterium
ATTCAGAAGCACATAGCAAATGCTACAATGTATATTTTTTTGTATTAAATGGCTTTTTTGCTCTAAAATATTTAATAACTAATTAAATTTACTATTTTTTTTCAAACCTTACAAACAAATTCTTGTTAGGACGCAGGACGTAAGGAAATTACTTTTTTGAATCTGATTGAAATGTTAAGTTTTTTGCGTCCATGCGTCCAAAACTGCTAATTTTGCTTGTTTTCGCCGCTTTTTGTAAATTCGTTGCGTCCAAAAAAGGGCTTATGGACCCAAAAAAGTTAATTAATTCACTTATCCATTCTCTGACGGGCAGGCTGTTGCAGTGAATGTAGAATATTTTACTCAGGCAAAAATTTCTAAAGTTTCTTAGTTGCGAGGGAGTATTCTAAGCGAAAATCAGCTCTTAAACGCTAAGTACGCAATCCGACTCGGTCGGATCGCAATCCGCCTGCGGCGGAACGCCAAGTAAAAACAATCACTGTGACGGAAAGTACTCATTGCAACAGCCTGTATGGGGGATTCCTCCGTCTTTAACTCCGGTGTACTAACTGTACACTGCACAGGCTTTTTATTTACCTTATGTTTGTATTGCCAATAAATTTCATTAACAAACAGAAAGGAAAATAGAATGGCAATTCTAATTGGATCTGTCCTCGGTAACTTCAGAGGACGACTTGGTAATATCTGCGCACGCATTAATGCAGGCAGAACAATATTCGCAGCTCTCCCCAGTTCTTTTAAGGACGCTAATACTCAGGAGCAGCAGGATTACAGGAGCAAACTTACAACTTCGGCTAAATTTTGCTCCGGCATAAATAACAATCTCACACTCCGCAAACTCTGGAAACTGCGGACTCCCGAATTGCTTTCACCCTTTAACTATATGGTTAAAGTGAATGCAAAGAAGGTAGGGCTTATTGCTCCCACCGGAGACTGCCTTACATCTCCACCGCAAGGTTTTGCCTTTACAGCAAACAGCATAAGCGTTACTGAAAGCGCAGTAACAGCAACTATCCCGGCGCTCGAGACGTTTCTGTCCCTTCCCCCTGAAGCTTCAGGAGTTAAATTTGCAGGCATAGTCTGTTACTCCGACCCCCTGAACGAGGGAATGGAGGTGTTTGTGGTTACTTCGCTGAATAAGACGGTTGAAAGTTACAACTTCACGACTCAGTATTCACTCTCAATTGATCTGAGTCCGGTGCAGGTGGCTCTGGGCGCCGTCTATCAGAAGAAGACGGTCTTCCTGGGGGTTATTGTTACGGATGAGTCGGGGAATGACATTCTTGCCCATAGCGATTCAGTTTCGGAAGTACTCTAAATTGATAAATTAACAGCGTATCAATTTATAGTGCATCTGAAGAAAGAGGCTCGGTGCTGGCGCGCGGTACCGAACCTCTTTTTATATAATCCCCTTTTGGTATACAGGTGGCTGCAGAGAAGGCAAAGAGTACTCATTGCAACAGCCTGCTCAGTGTTATAGCAGTAATAACTCCCTGCTTCTGTTTTCTTTCTACTTATTAAAACCTTAACAAATCAATTTTTATTCTATTTAATAAATGTCATCTTCCTCACACTTACATTTTCTCCTGAGGATAGTTTGTAAATGTATGTTCCGCTGGCAAGTCCCGATGCGTTAAATGTATGGTTGTAACTACCTGCTTCCTGTTCAGCACTGACCAATGTTGCCACTTCATTTCCTAGTATGTCGAATAATTTCAGGGAGACATTCCCTTTTTCGGGTATTTGATAATTTATCACTGTGCTCGGATTAAAGGGATTTGGATAATTCTGGGACAGTCCAAAAGTTAATGGTTTAAGATTCTCAACTTCAACTTCGTTTGAATAAGCGAAAGTTCCGTCAAAATCAATCTGTTTTAAGCGGTAATAAGTTTTTCCTGAAGAATATCCGTTGTCCGTAAATGTATAGCTATTCATTTTTGTTGAGGTCCCGGTTCCGTTAACGAAGCCGATAGAGATCCATTCGCCGGTGGTTTTTTTCTGAACGGAAAAGCCGCGGTTATTGGTTTCTGTTGCAGTTGACCATTGAAGCACAACGCTACCGTCATCGGCTCCTGCGGAAATACCGCGAATGTCATCAACAGTACAAACATCAATGACGGAAAAACGCAAAATGTTTTCTCATTTTAACCTCATATCGTTCTTGTTGATAAATTAATTATGGACCGGAGCACAGGTAATGGATGGTTCCTTGTTTAATTTGCAGAAAGGAATATTACGAAGCCACACAAACTTCTTGTCATTTAGATTGTGAATTTTGATAATTTCTTTTGGTAAAATAACAATTAATTAAAGCAAAAGAAAGAAATTAATAAAATATTCTTTCCCCGTTATAAAAAACACTGAACCCGGAGTTTTCAGGCTGCGGAAGTTTATCTTCAGGCAAATCTCACAAATTCTGAGGGGAAAGTATTATAACAATAAGCCGGTATTAAATCCCATAAGGTCCTATACCTGTTTATCTCAGGGGACGGGTTTAGGTGTAATACTATCGGTTTTCAGGAAAAGTTGAAATAGTTTAGAAAATATTTGTAATAACTCCTTATCTTCCTTTGCTTTTGTTTTTTATCTTCATTTACTTATTTTGCATTATGAATCAGAAATTTAATTCACAATAGTCCCCCGGTAAAATTCCCATGAAGAAATTAACTTTTTTATTATTTATTTGCTCTTTTGGGATGAATAACTTGTATTCCAAAACGGAATTTTTCATCTCATCCCCAATTAATCCATATCAAATTCAGAATATGCAAAAAACTACAAATCAACAGTCGAAAAAGAATATCCTTGTCCGTAAGCAACATCTCAATGATCTCGATAAGTTCTATAGCACTAAAAAACTTGGGGCATTCGTTCAGGATAATCAGACTGTTTTCCGCCTCTTTGCACCCCAGGCTCTTGATGTTAATCTTTACTTGTTCGAAAGACCCGAAGATAAGAAGGGAAAAACATTCAAAATGATCCGCGATTCCAACGGTGTATGGGAGTTCGCTTACCACAAACCACTTAATAAAATTTATTACGGTTTTCGAATTAAAAATAGTCCAAACGAAAATATTGATAAAAACCCCCTCTGTATTGACCCTTATTCCAAAGCCGTGACTTCACTGACTACATACTATAATCCCAGGAAATCAATTCTTGTTGACCTCCCCTTTGATTGGGAAGGAGATACCTGGATACAGCAGGACTGGCGTGATCTTGTTATTTATGAAATGCATCTTCGGGATATGACTTACCACCAAACTTCCGGCGTCTCAAATCCCGGAACATACCTGGGACTGACCGAGAAGAATAAAACCGGAGGTCTTTCATATATTAAAAATCTTGGAGTTAACACTGTTGAACTTCTTCCCGCAATGGATTTTGGAAGAATTGAGATTCCCTACAAAGATACTCTGAACGGTCGCTTTAACACCTGGAACTCTTACGAACGAAACCACTGGGGATATATGACCGCCGCTTTCTTTGCACCTGAGTCTTACTACTCCGAAGATCCTGGGGAACTCAGATGGAATAAATGGATTGGAACTGAGGGAAAACAAATTACTGACTTTAAGAATATGGTTAAGTCATTCCACCGCGAAGGTATTGCGGTAATTATGGATGTTGTTTATAACCACTTGTCAGAATATGAAATCGGAAATCTGAAGGAAATTGACAAGAAATATTATTTCCGGTTAAATGATAAGGGACACTTTATTGCCGAAAGCGGTTGCGGAAATGACTTGAAAACCGAAAGACCTATGGTTCGCAGGCTTATTGTGGAATCGGTACTTTTCTGGATGCAGGAATATCATATTGACGGTTTCCGGTTTGATCTGGGTAAACTGATTGACTGGGAAACAATAGAAGAAATTATTCGCGAAGCACGGAAAATTAATCCTTATGTGGTTTTTGTTTGTGAACCATGGGGAGGCGGCTGGGATCCCGCAGGTTTCTCGCTAAGGGATTGGGGAAGCTGGAATGACCAGATCCGCAATGGAATTAAGGGGGAAAATCCCGACCATGGGCTGGGGTGGATTTTTGGCAAATGGTATGGAAATAATGACCCCGGAAGAATTAAAAGTTATCTGAATGGAACACTCGTAAGGGATAAACACGGACTCTTCCAGCGCAAGGAGCATTCCGTTAACTATCTTGAATCTCACGATGGATATACTCTGGGGGATTTTATTCGTATCGGACTTAAAAATGTTGATAACCACAAGGTAATAAAAGATGTTGATTCATTCCAGACACTTACCCCCGAACAACTTAAGCTTAATAAGCTTGCTGCGCTTTTCCTTTTTACTTCTCAGGGGATCACTATGATCCACTCGGGTCAGGAATTTGCCCGTTCTAAAGTTATTCCGCATGATATAAAACATGACTCGCACCGCGGAAAAATTGACCATAATTCCTACAACAAGGATAACGAGGTTAATTACATAAACTACCGGCATGCGGAACTAAACAACGAACTGCTTAATTATTACAAGGGTTTGATTGCTATGCGTAAAAAATATCCTGCGTTCACTAGAGCTGAATATGACGAGATAAAGTTTACGGATGTTACGGAGAATCCCTTTGCAATGGCTTTTTCTATCTCCCACAATGGGGATGAATTTTATATTCTCTTTAATGCAAATACGGAAAAGGAGCAGGAATTCCATCTGCCTGCGGGGAACTGGAACGTGCTGGCATCTCCCTTGGAGGCGAATCCTGATTCGGATAAAATAGTCAAATCCAGGATCACTCTGGGAACCTCAGAAGGATATGTCTTAAAGAAAAAGTAGATCCAGACGGTAAGTGGTCATTACTTTATTAAGAACTCGCGGCGATAGGGATATTTTTTTCTCATTTCATCAAAGTTCTTTGCTTCCGACTCTCTTAATAAACGGTCATCCCTCATTATATCATAAAACCGTGATAGTAATTCATTCAACTCACCGACCTTTTTTCCATAAAGTTCCTGTGTACTTACTTTACGTTCCATAACAGGCAGCACAGGCTGCCATTTGTTTTCTTTCCCCAGAAACGCACACAGTTTATCGTAAATAATTTTAGTTCCGTTTGCTTTCCCCTCTGTTGAGTATCCCGCAATATGCGGCGTAGCTATATCAGCCATTTTAAGGAGTTCCACATCTATATTTGGTTCATTTTCCCAGACGTCCAAAGCCGCTATTATTTTTTTCGTTTGCACTCCTCTTTTCAATGCCATGTTATCAATAACCTCTCCCCTAGAGGAATTTATAACAATTGCCCCATCCCTGAAATATTTTATATTTTTTTCATTAATCAGGTGAAAGCTGTTATCCTCCCCGCCTCTGTTTAGCGCAGTGTGGAAAGTAACCACATCACAATCCAGCACTTTTTCAAGAGGCAGATATTTTGAATCTCCGGACTTTCGTTTTAACGGCGGATCATTTAAGAACACCCGCATACCAAACTGTTCGCACAATTCCGCCACTCTTCCCCCAATTCTACCGACTCCAACGACTCCAACCGAAAGATTTGTCGGATCCAGATGGTACTTATTCAGCAGATGAATCAATGCGCAGAGAAAATATTCCACTACCGAGTTTGCGTTGCACCCCTCCGCGTTTGTGAAGAACACTCCTTCCCTTTTCAGGAATTCCTTATCCACATGGTCATCCCCTATAGTTGCAGTTCCTACAAACTTAACACCGGTGCCCTTCAACAATTCTTCGTTAATTTTAGTAACCGACCGGACTATCAGGACCTCTGCTCCTTCCAGGTTCTCTTTTCGCAGGGATCTTCCTTCCACCAGCACCACATCACCCAGACTGCCGAATGCTTCCCGTGCAAATGTTATATTTTCATCTGCTACTATTTTCATTTGAGAATTATATATGAATAAACAATTTTTATTTGTAATCGCATTGATTATTAAAAATAAATACCATAAATTTCAATGTTAAATATATTTCAGATTTCTTCAATAAGAAAATAATCTGATATGCAAATATAAAGATAACGTCAGGATTTGTTTTGATAGGAATTATAGATTACGGAATAGAGGAAAATTCAGACCTTCTGAAGACTCTGGATCAAATGGGAGAAAAGTATCTGGTAAGCAACGATGAATTTCAGATAACCGGTTGCTCAAAGATTATATTGCCGGATACGGATGATATCAGCTCAGCAGTGAAAAATCTGAACATCTCGAACCTTTTTAATTATCTGCGACTGTATAAAAAACCGGTGCTTGGAATTGCTGCCGGATTGAAAATAATGTGCGAATTCGCAAACGAGGAAAACAAAGCATGTCTTGGCATCTTTCCTCTATCAACATCAAAATCCATGGACGAAAATTTCACATCCGGTAAATTCTACTCACTTAAATTCAGAGAGGATCATTTTCCCCGGCTAATGAAGGGAATATCCAAAGATGCCAAATTCTGTTTTCACCGACTGTTTGATTTCCCGTGTAATATTTATGCCACTTCCTGTATAGAGGAACTGGATTCAGTTTGTGCGATTGTGGAGAAGGATAACTTCACTGCTGTGCATTTCTCTCCTGAAAAATCAGGCGCTAACGGAATAATTTTACTCAAAAACTTTATTAATAACCCTTAAGTACAATGAAAAAACTTATAATATTTTTTCTCTTTCTAAGCCCCTGCATTATATACTCACAGTTCCTTCCGGTAGTCACTCCGGAATCCGTGGGGCTTTCTTCAACGCGGCTTGCTTTTATTGACACACTTTTTAACAACCAGATTGCCGAATCTGTTATCCCCGGCGGAGTGGTCTTGGTCGCACGCCACGGAAAAATTGCATATCGAAAAGCCTTTGGGTATAAATCCCTTGAACCCCAAAAAGAAGTTGTTTCAATTGAAACAATTTATGATCTTGCTTCCGTCACAAAACCTGTTGCAACTGCCACTGCCATAATGATGCTGGTTGAGCAGGGGAAAATAGGATTGTTTGACTATGTTAAAAAGTATATCCCGAACTTTGCTCCTTCTATAGATTCATCTGGAAAAGAACGTAATGCAGACATATATCACCTACTTACTCACACATCAGGATTGCCTGATTACATTCAGGCGGACAAGATACTTGCAAAATACAGTAATCCCACCCGCTTTGATATAATCAACGAAATTGCCACAGTCAAAAGAAATAATATTCCCGGAAAGGAATTCACATACAGCTGCCTAAATTTCATTACCCTTGCCGAAATTGTTAGCCGCGTTTCGGGTAAAACAATTGATAAGTTTACAAAAGAGGAAATTTATAAACCCCTCGGAATGATGAACACTTTTTATCTCCCTCCAAACAACAGGATCAAGGATATAGCACCAACGGAAAGGAACTCCGACGGTTCAATGATAAGGGGAGTTGTCCATGATCCACTCGCTTCGCTGGCAAAAGGAATTTCCGGTAATGCGGGACTTTTTTCGAATGTGGATGACCTGGCAATTTTCATGCAGATGATGATGAACGGTGGAATTTACAACAACACAAGGATCCTGGGAAAGTTTACAGTTGAACAAATGACCAAACCTTATAAACATGTCTCTTTTGCGGGTAGAGGCCTGGGCTGGGATTGTGATTCGGATTATATGGGGCAGCGCGGGGATATTTTCACGGACCATTGTTACGGACATACCGGATTTACAGGGACTTCAATTCTCGCTGTTCCGGAGAAGGATCTTTTCTTCATAATTTTAACTAACCGGATTCATCCGTCTCCAAAGACTAACCTGCTGGCATTCAGAAGACTGATTGCCAACATTATAGCGGCTTCAATTATTGAATAGATATAAAAAGTGTCCCGGAAATCCGGGACCCTTTTAATTAACTATCTGCCTGCAGGCGCTCTGCCTTGTCGGCAAGTTTTAATTGTTCAATCAAATGATCCAGATCCCCGTTAATCACATCCGATAAGTTGTAAAGCGTCAGCCCTATGCGGTGATCTGTAACCCGGTTTTGCGGAAAATTGTAAGTGCGGATTTTATCGCTCCTGTCTCCGCTTCCAACCATTAATTTTCTTGCCGCGGCAATTTCACTGTTCTGTTCCCTGCTCTTCAGGTCGTAAAGTCTTGCCTTAAGTACCTTCAGGGCTTTCTGCCGGTTCTTCAGCTGCGATCTTTCATCCTGGCACTGCACAACAATACCCGTGGGCAGGTGAGTCATTCTTATTGCTGTTTCAACTTTATTAACATTCTGTCCTCCGGCACCACCGCTCCGGTAAACATCAATCTTAACATCGTTCATATTAAGGTCAATCTGAACATCCTCTATTTCAGGAAGCACTGCGACCGAAGCTGCAGAGGTGTGAACTCTTCCGCTAGCCTCAGTAACAGGAATCCGCTGAACCCTGTGCACACCACTTTCAAATTTAAGCTCGCCATATACATTATTCCCGGAAACCGAAAAAACAACTTCCTTAATTCCGTTCAATCCGGCGGTATCATTCATTTCGATAAGTTCAACAGTCCAGCCTTTGCTCTCCGCATAACGGGTGTACATTCTTAATAAATCCCCTGCAAACAGTGCCGCTTCATCACCCCCGGTACCGGCACGAATTTCAAAAATAATGTTTTTGTCGTCATTCGGATCTTTAGGAAGTAGAAGGACTTTTAACTCTTCTTCAAGAGTGTCCCGCTTCTCTTTCAGCTCTTCAAGTTCCAGAAAAGCCATATCGGCAAGTTCCTTATCCCCCCCGCTATCCATTATCTCCTTGTTCCCCTCAATATCCTTAAGAACTTTTTCATACCGGTCAAACACCTCAATAATTTCACTTAGATTACTCCGTTCTTTACTAAGTGCAATCAGTTTTTCAGTATCGTTCACAATAGCGGGATTCTGCAGATCCTCGTTAATTCTGTCGTACTTTTCTTTTATTTTTCTTAATCTGTCTACCAGTTCCATACTTTTCTATTCTGTAAAATAAAGCCTCCTGAAATTATAGGAGCTCTTCGTCTTCCTTGTTCAATATACTTTGAATCAACATATCCTTCTCTTCAATTTCCTTCCGGAACTGTTGATTTTCCTCTTTAAGCCTCTCGAATTCCTCGTTCCTGATCCTCAATTCTTCTTCTCTCTCTTTTAAGGACTTCTCCATTAATTCCTGTTTTTCATTAAGATTCCAGATTTCCACATTAAGGGTTTCCAGAGTGTTTTCCACGCTTATCTTTTCCTGCTCCTTTTCGGCAATTTCATTTTTCAGTTTTTCCACCTCGGCAAGAGAAAGTTCTCTCTGCTTCAGCAGGTTTTCCTCCTCACTTTTAATTCGGTAAATGTTTTCCATTACTGAATCAGCTTCTTTGCGTAGAGCTTCCACCTCCTGCCGGGTTTCGCTCAATTCCTGCTGCTCAATTGCCATTCTGGCTTCATCGGGAATTCCTTCAATGAACATTTCATACTGCCGCTTTTTTGATTCAAGTGAATCCAGTTTAGATAAAAGTATCTCCCGCTTTTCATTTCCGGCATACAGGTCCTCCTCGGTTTGCTTTAAAATGTACCGCATGGAATCAAGCTCTTTTCTTGCGTTTGAGAGTTCCGCAATAACCTCATCCCTCGTAGCTTCGAATTGTTCAATTTCTTTGCTAAGATGCTCAGTGACTTTGTTTTTCTCTTCAATTGCCCTGTCCCGTTCTTCAACCTGTGAAAGAACTCCTCCCAGAAAGAGGGACAGATCAGCCTTTATGGAAACAAGTTTTTCCTTTGCGGAATCGAGCTTCCTCTCGAAATTAATCACGTTTTCGGTTTCGAGCTTTAGTCCTTTTAGATTATTCTCCAGCACTCCTGTGTCAGAAAGAAGTTGGTTTTTTTGACCGGTTAGCTTTTCCACCAGCGTAATGGTTTCATCAATCTGAAACCGGAGTTCGTTCAGTTTTTCTTCCTGAGCTGCAACTTCAGCCATCAGTGAATTATATCTTTTTTCGCTTTGATTAATCTCACTCAGCAAGTCCTCCCTCACCGTTTTCAGATTATCAATATTTGTGGAAAGCGAATTGAAAGTACGGCTCATTTCTTCTTTCACTTTCATAAAACCGGCGGAAGATTTTTCAGAAGAGTCTTTCAGAAGATTTATCTCGTTCTGAAGCGTTATCAACTCATATTTGAGTTTCTCACGTTCAAGCATTAACTCGTCAATATTTTTAATGTCGCTCATACAGATACTCCATTATAATTGCAGTTCATCGGAAGAAAGATTTTTAATAAAAACCACCATTTCGTTTTTTATCTTCTCGCTTTCATAACGGATTTCGGAAAGTTTTTCTTCTGATTCTTTCAGCAGGATCTTAACAGCCTCTTTCCGGTTCTGATACTCAAGCAGTTCCTTTTTTGTAATGTCAATAAGATTTTTTAGATCGGCAAGTTCAGTTTCTTTGCTGCTTATTGATTCATTATACCTGTTTTTAAGGTTGATAATTGCCTCTGTCTCGTTTTTCATACTGAGCAATTCTTTTTCGGTATTTATCTTATCCTCGGTATATCTTGCATACTCCCCAATCAGCCCCCGGTTCTTTTGCGCCATATCATTAACGTCCTCCGATACTTTAACAAGCAGGGAAGCTGTTTCTTCTTCGAGCCTGATTTTACTGGCGCGGACTTCTGCATACTCGCCATTAATTTTTTCAAGCTGCTGCCGGGCATAGTTAGTCTCTGATTCTATGGATTCCCGCTGCTCCACAAGCTGGTTAATCCTTTTCTTAACTTCTGTTTCCTTTTCCTCCAGTTCAATAATACCTGCCAGCAGGGTATCCTTGCTGTTTAATCTTTCCTCCATTTCTTCAATAAGCAGGCGGTTCTGATCAACAGATTCCAGCAGCTCATTATTGAGGATCTTATTGCGTTCAACTTCAGCAGAAATATTTTCAAGCGCTGCTTTCCTTGTTTCCGCTTCGGACTCAAGGGTGTTTAACTCCTCTCTTTTCAGCGGTAGCAGTGCTTCGATAGTTTCATTTTCCCCTGTTTTATCAAGAATACTTTGTTGGAGGGATTCGAGTTTAACAGTTAATTCATCCGCCTCCGTTTTTTTATTCGTTATCACGGAATCAATCCCGGCAAGGGTATCCATCTTTTCCTGCCATTCCGCATTTATTTGATCAAAGTCAGCAAGCAAGGCTTCCTTTTTTTCAAGGAGTTCGGATATTTCCTCGGTGGTTTCGATTTTATCCCGGATTTCCTGAATGGTGTCATTCTTATCCTCCAGCTTCTGTTTGAGGAAAGCGACTTCAAGCTCCAGAGCGTCAATTTTTTTCTTATTAAACAAATCCATAATTTCTCCAATATAAAAACATATCGGTAAACTTTAAAATACTAATTCATCCTGTACAAAACAATCGGAAGTTTCAAAGAGAAGACACTTTATCCCTTTTATTTTTCCTGGCAGATCAGTCTTTCTGATCTCGCACAAAAAGTAATTACAAAGATTCTCCGCGGTACTCTGAAAATCAACCAGGACCATCTTGCTGTCGAGTTGTTTAAGCACCTCAATTAACTCGGTATCCTTCTCATAAGCAATAAAGCTATGGTCAAGTTTTTCTAACAGTGGTTTTACTGCGTTATCCAGATCATAGAAATCAATCACTATCCCGTTTTCATCGGGAGTACCTTCAACTTCCAGTACCACCTTATAGGAATGTCCGTGCAGGTTTCTGCAACCTCCGGTGTGGAAAGGAAGACGGTGCCCCATTTCCCATTTATATTCTCTTACTATTTTCATTCTTATCCTTTTGTAAACTATTTATCAGACGCCTCTTTTATCCGGATCCCAGATATACTTATGCAGTTGGAGCTGAAGCCTGGCCGGAAGATTATCCCTTAAAATCCATCCGGCAATTTCAACCGGCTTAATTTTTCCAAAAACGGGCGAGATCAGAACTTCACACCTGTTTGCCAGTTCATATTCTTCAATTTTCCGCTTTGCCCAGTTATAATCATCCTCATCCCCTACAACGAACTTGACTTCGTCCTCTTTTTTGAGACTCTCAATATTACTCCAGAGATTCTTTGACTCCATTTTACTGGAAGGGGTTTTCAGGTCCATAATTATCTTTACCCGCGTATCAACATCCTTGATTGGAAGACTCCCTCCCGTTTCCAGCATCACTTTGTATCCAACATCACATAGAGCCTGCATCAACTTCAAAGACTCCTTCTGCACCAGGGGCTCCCCACCGGTAACCTCAACCAGATTACATCTGTAAGTCCCGGTTTCAAAAAGTATATCATCAATGGACATATCCTTTCCCTCAAAAAAGGCATACTCGGTATCGCAGTAAGTACACCGCAGGTTGCAGTAGGTAAGCCGCACAAACACGCACGCAAGCCCGGCTGCAGTTCCCTCTCCCTGAATTGAGTGAAATATTTCATTGACTTTAAGCATCTCAAATAATATATTTTCTTACTATATTTTCCGTTTCTTCAAGCGCAGCATTAATTTTTGTAATATCCTTACCTCCGGCAGTAGCAAGGTGAGGTTTCCCCCCGCCTCCGCCGCCAACAAGCCTGGCAAGATCCCCCACAATTTTGCCTGCACTCAGGTTTTTATCCTTTACCAGCAAATCCGAAACAACGCAAACAAGTCCCACTTTACCATCAATTTCCGAAGCCAGTATCCCCACACCGTTTTTTATTCTGTTTCTGATCTCATCCCCAAAGGATTTTAGTTCGTCCATGTTTTCAACTCTCACTCTCCCTTTATAAAGTTGAATCCCATTTACGTCAGTATAGGACGCAAGTATATCCGGAATCTGTTTCATCTTCTCCTTTAGCTTGAACTCGGCAAGTTCTTTTTCTAGTCTTCTTTTTTCCTCCAGGATTTCCTCAATCCGTTTTTGTTCAAACGCTATTTTATCTTCCTGTTTACGAATCAACTCCTCCACACCGCGTCCTGTAACGGCTTCAATTCTCCGCACTCCGCTTGCAATGGACGATTCGGAAACAATCTTGAATAACCCTATCTGGGATGAATTCTTCACATGTGTGCCACCGCAAAATTCAAGCGTAAAATCCCCGAACTGCACTACGTTTACTTTCTCGCCGTAGTTATCACCAAAGAACATTAATGCCCCCATCTTCTTTGCCTCCTCAAAAGGAACGTTACGGTGATGGTGAAGCTCAAGATTCCTGCGAAGTTGCTTATTTACCAGCGTTTCAATTTCGTATATTTCATCGTCCGTAAGTTTTGCAAAGTGAGTAAAATCAAAACGCAGATAGTCCGGACCAACAAAGGACCCCGCTTGCTGAACATGTGTTCCCGCTATCTTACGAAGTGCCGCATGGACAAAGTGAGTAACCGAGTGGTTTCTCATTATATCAAGTCTCCTCACTTCATTAACTCTTGCGGTGACCTCAATCCCTTCGTGTATCACCACATCCGCCGGATTATCCGCAATATGGATTACCAGATTGTTATACTTTACCAAACTGATTATTGGAAGCGAGGTATCAGAAATTTCAATAATCCCCTCATCACTTACCTGTCCTCCTGACTCCGCATAAAACGGAGTACGGTCCAGTACAATCAGGACATTCGTGCCATCCTGTTTGAATGCTGTTATTTTAGCTCGGTCAACAAGAGTATCATAACCCGTGAATTCGGAATGGAGATTTGCAAGGTCCAGACCATTCAGGTCAAGATCCGAGATGTTAATCTGAGCAAGTTTATTTTTATTTGCCGTGCGAGCTCTTTCCTTTTGCTCATTCATCAGATCATTAAAACCGGCTTCATCAATTGTTATTCCCGTCTCCTTTGCCATAACGTTGGTCAGGTCAAGCGGAAATCCGAAAGTATCATAAAGCCTGAAAGCATCCTGACCCGACATTCTGCTTTGATTATTCTTTTTTAGATTTTCCGTTATCCCTTCAAACAGTTCAATACCCCGGTCCAGCGTCTTATTAAAACTTTCCTCTTCTGAACGGATAATTTTCTTGATGAGTCCCTGCTTTTCAGAGATTTCGGGGAACATTTTACCCATGTTATCAACAAGTATATCCACAAGAGAATAAAGGAAAGGTTCTCGGAGATTGAGTTTCCTCCCATATCTGGAGGCTCTGCGAAGAATACGGCGGAGTACATAGCCCCTCCCTTCGTTTCCCGGAGTTGCCCCGTCTGCAATTGCAAACGTCAGCGTACGGATATGATCCGCTATTACACGCATCGGTATTTTATGTTCTTCCGAGTCGTACTTAACACCTGAAATTACCGAAATTTTATCAATGAGCGGCATAAAAACATCGGAGTCATAATTTGAAGATTTATTCTGCAGAACCGCACAAACTCTCTCGAACCCCATCCCCGTATCCACATGCTTGGCGGGAAGTTCGTGCAGTGTTCCGTTTTCATCCCGGTTGTACTGAATAAAAACCAGATTCCAGATCTCGATACATTCAGGTTTTCCTGCATTAACCAGAGAGGGATTTTCCAGATCATCGCTTAAGTTAATATGAATCTCAGAGCAGGGTCCGCACGGTCCCGTCTCCCCCATTTCCCAGAAATTATCCTTTTCATCAAACCTCAGGATATGTGCAGGATTGATATCCGTTTTCGATTTCCAGAGTTGGAAAGCCTCATCATCAGTCCGGTAAACAGTAGCCCAAAGTCGTTCCTTAGGGAGTTTCCATACAACAGTTAGCAGTTCCCATGCCCATTCAATTGCCTCCGCTTTATAGTAATCACCAAAAGACCAGTTGCCAAGCATTTCGAAAAAAGTATGGTGATAAGTATCGTAACCAACTTCCTCAAGGTCGTTATGCTTACCGCTGACGCGAATACATTTTTGACTATTGGCAGCCCGTTTATAATCGCGGGTGCCTTTCCCAAGAAAAACGTCCTTAAACTGGTTCATCCCCGCATTTGCAAAAAGAAGTGTTGGGTCTTCATAAGGAACAACCGGAGAACTCTGGACGATTTTATGCTCTTTATTTTTGAAAAAATCAAGAAATTGCTGTCTGATTTCAGATGAAGTCATTTTATCCTAATTATTTTAATATAACTTACAAAAATAAGGAATTATAAGGTAATTCGGAATTATTCAGTTAAAAAGGGAGGTTCTCAAACAAAATACCCCACTCATTCACATAAATTTAACATACCGCAAGCGGGACAGCTCAGTTATTTATTATTTATTTAACGTTAATAATGTCTTCAGACATTGGGTTGAGAAGTAAATTAAAATATCATAACGGTTTTAACCGTTTACTTCTTTGCGGAATCATTTCAGGAGGTAATTGAGTGTCAGTGCAATAAAAAGATTTGAAATTATCCATGCACCCTAAACCTTATTTTTACCCCTCCCTCCGTCTCTCCCTCCCTTCGTCTTAAGTCTCAACGACCCAACCTCTTTTCACCCTTCCCTTCTGCTCCCCTTTCGAACCTTCATCCTTAAAAGAAAAATGCTGTTTTTAGCCCATTTTCGCAGTTTGACAAATTATACATAATTTTGACATTTTGTACGCAAAGCCCCTCTAACTTGCCTCTAACTTGCCCCTGCCTTGCTGTTTCACTGTTTCACATTTCATCTTTTA
Organism: Ignavibacteriales bacterium; assembly: GCA_012517155.1. Taxonomy (GTDB): domain Bacteria; phylum Bacteroidota; class Ignavibacteria; order Ignavibacteriales; family Ignavibacteriaceae; genus JAAYVN01. Next base: position 15,514 of record JAAYVN010000103.1, read on the forward strand.
GTTTCTTAACCTTTTTATCTCTTAGCCTTTTTTCCGCCATCTGTCTTCTAAGTAAATCTCTCAACAAAAAAACAACTCGTGTTCCGGATACAACTCTCCCAATAAAGTTGTATTTATTAATTAAGTGCTTTTTAATCCACTTATAGAGTTTGGTATTCACTCGGAGTATAACTAAATTTGTAGTAATTGAAATTGTTCAGGTGATGATTTGAAATTAAAAATAATTTGGTTGGCATTTATGATATCTATTTTCTTTTCATGCAATGATAACAAATCCGGTTTGACTCCGCAAATATTGGAGGGATATGTTCAAACGGAGGACGGTAAAGTTTGGTATAAAATTATTGGTACTGATAAACCCGGAATACCATTGCTTGTTGTACACGGAGGACCTGGGGCTCCCCATGATTATCTGGAACCACTTGGTGATTTGGCAAACGAACGCCCTGTTGTTTTTTACGACCAGCTTGGATGCGGAAATTCGGATAGACCTTCCGATTCTGCTCTCTGGAGCGTTCAGAGATTCGTCAACGAACTTGAAACTGTCAGAAAACATCTGAATCTTGAAAGTGTGCATATATTGGGACAGTCCTGGGGAACAATGCTCAGCGTTGAGTATATCCTCAGAAAAAATCCTGAAGGGGTGCGCTCATTGATTTTATCTGCCCCTTATCTAAGCACTCCTCGCTGGGAGGCGGATCAGAAATTGCTGATAGCAAAATTACCGGAGAATATCCGGAATACAATAACCGAACATGAACAAACAGGTGATTATTCCTCCCCCGCTTATCAGGAGGCTATGTCCCATTTTTATAATCTGTATTTGTGCCGCCTTGATCCCTGGCCGGATTGTCTGAACCGCACAATGACAAAAATGGGAATTGAAGTTTATAATTATATGTGGGGACCGAGTGAGTTCACCATGACCGGAACTTTAAAGAATGCAGATCTTACCGGAAAACTTAAATATATTAAAGTGCCGGTGCTGTTTACATGTGGTGAATTTGACGAAGCAACTCCGGCAACAACTGAATATTTTAAAGACAAGCTGCCGGGCTCGGAAATCCGTATTTTTTCTGGCGCATCTCACAGCCATCATCTGGAAAAAAGAAACGCCTACCTTGATACAGTCAGAGATTTTCTGGACAGATGCGAAGTTAAATAATTTCTTAGGATTTATTGCCACTGGAAGTAGAATAGAGCATTAGTTCCCTCTTTTTTATACCTTTTTTCCACAAAGAAATAATCGTAATTTTAGCTTTGTAATTTTCTATGTTTGACAATTTAATTTGAGAATGGACTGCGAATGAAATATTTTTTGTTGATCACTGTTGTAGCTTCCTTGTTTATTATTAAAGTGCAGGGACAGTTTCTTCCTTACGAAAAGATTCACAACAAAGGTTCGGAGTATTGTAACCACAAGAGGATCAATTCAACAAATTTGCCGCTTATTGAGGGAAATCAGGCAAATATAAGACATAGTTTTGACGCGATTGATTATTCCCTTGAACTGGATCTGTACAGCAATTTCATTTCCCCCTATCCTAAATCCTTCCGGGGCACAAACACTGTAACATTAAGCGCTGATACCACTATTGACATCATTACATTAAATGCGGTTAACTCCAGCCTTCAGATTGATTCTGTCATGTTAGCGGGAGTTTCATTCACTCATACCGGAAATATTCTGACGATAAATCTAGACAGACAGTATGCAGGCGGGGAAACTTTACAGGTGAAAATCTTTTATCAGCATAAAAACGTAAGCGACGGTGCTTTTTACGCAAGTGGTGGATTTGTTTTTACGGACTCTGAGCCCGAGGGAGCAAGGAAATGGTTCCCCTGCTGGGACAAACCGAGCGATAAAGCTACTTTTTCTTTGAAAGCAAAAACCCCGGCAACTGTTAAACTTGCTTCAAACGGACGCTTAGAGGATTCTGCTAAGATTGCTGATACTGTCTACTATCACTGGGTTAGCAGGGATCCGGTGGCAACTTATATTATGGTGATTACCGCTAAAGTCAATTATAATCTTGATATTGTTAATTACGTCCATCCGACAAATCCGGAATATAATTTCCCGGTTAGATTTTACTATAACAACGGAGAGAATGTTGGACCGATGAAAAACATTATTTCTCCCGTCACAGATTTCTTTATCTCGAAATTTGGACCCCATCCTTTTGAGAAGAATGGGTTTGCTACGCTAAACAGCCAGTTTTATTGGGGGGGAATGGAAAACCAGACTTTAACAAGTCTTTGCTCAAACTGCTGGAGTGAAATGTTGATTGTCCATGAGTATGCCCACCAGTGGTTCGGTGATATGATTACCTGCGCAACATGGGCTGACATTTTCCTTAATGAGGGTTTTGCTACTTATCTTGAATCGTTATGGCTTGAGCACAGCCAGGGTAATAGTGCATATATGGGGGACGTTCAGAGCAATGCAAATTCTTACTTAAGCGGAAACCCCGGTTGGGCAATTTCTAATCCGGACTGGGCAACAACCACTCCCTCAACAAACGAGTTATTTAACTATTCAATTACATATATGAAATCATCACTGATTTTGTATATGCTTAGATACGTTATCGGTGATGAGGCATTTTTCACTGCGATGTACAATTATGCAAATGATCCCGACTTAAAATATAAGAGCGCCGTAATATCCGATTTTATTGAGCACGTAAATACTGCTGCCGGTGAGGATATGTATTGGTATTTTGACCAGTGGATCTTTAAACCTAACCATCCGGTTTATCAGAACCAGTTTTATAAAACTCTTCGGAACGGAAAATATGTGCTGGGATTTATAGCAAAACAAACACAGAGTAATCCGGTCTTTTTCAAAATGCCATTTGAATTGAAAGTGCTCTTTGTTAATGGTTCCGATACGACACTTACTTTGATGAATGACTCAAACAACCAGCTTTTTGAGCTGGAATTCGATAAGGAAATCAGTTCCTGTCAGTTTGACCCGTACCAAAGAATAATAGTAAAAAAAGCTACCTTGTCTTTCATTAACGATCCGACATCCATCAAAGATTTGAAGGTACCTGCGGAATTTTTACTTGAGCAGAATTACCCGAATCCGTTCAATCCTGAGACCGTAATTAATTTTAGTCTCCCATCGGAGTCCTTTGTGGAACTTGGGATTTACAATAATTTGGGACAGCTGGTGGTAATGATCGAAAACAGCACGCTTCCAGCCGGAAAACATACAAAAGTGTTTAATGGAAGCAAACTATCGAGCGGTACATATTTCTGTAAACTTAATGCAGATGGTAAAATAATTATTAAAAAGATGAATTTAATAAAATAAGAATACTTCTATGAAAAAGAAATTATCCTTCTGGCAAATTTGGAACATGAGTTTCGGATTTCTCGGTATACAGTTCGGTTTTGCACTTCAGAATGCGAATGTTAGCCGGATTTTTGAAACTCTGGGAGCAGATATTGATAAAATCCCTATTCTCTGGATTGCGGCTCCTGTAACCGGACTTATTATTCAGCCCATTATTGGACACATGAGCGACAAAACCTGGACCCGCCTGGGAAGACGACGACCTTACTTTCTTACCGGAGCCATACTCAGTTCCCTCGCCTTGATGGTTATGCCCAATTCTCCCTATCTTTGGGTGGCAGCCGGAATGTTATGGATTATGGACGCTTCGATCAATATTTCCATGGAACCTTTCAGGGCTTTTGTTGGTGACATGCTGCCTTCGGAACAACGGACTAACGGATTTGCCATGCAAAGTTTCTTTATCGGAACAGGTGCGGTTATTGCATCCGGATTGCCATATATCATGACAAATTGGTTCGGGATTGCAAATACTGCCCCTGAAGGCACGATCCCTGATTCGGTTAAGTACTCCTTTTATATCGGAGCAGTAGTGTTCCTCCTTGCCGTAATCTGGACAGTGGCTTCATCCAAAGAGTATTCCCCCGAGGAATTGGAGAGGATGTCCGAAAAGTCGGACACACTTAATGACGAAGACAGTAAACAGTACAATAAGGAAATCAAGTCTAAGAATTATTTCATAAACGGTAGCGTTTGGACTTTAACGGGGCTTGCGGTATCGGCATATTTTTACTTCGGCTTAAATCTGACAGACTACGGAGTATATGTTCTATTTGTCGGATGTGCAATATTCGGACTGTTGCAGATTATTGCAGGTCTGCTTTTGCAAACCTCTCTGAATCAAAACGGATTTGTCGAAGTAATTACTGATTTATACAAAATGCCAAAGTCAATGAAGCAGTTGGCATTTGTTCAGTTTTTCTCATGGTTCGCACTTTTTGCTATGTGGATATACACAACCCCTGCGGTAACTCATCATATCTACGGCGCTACTGATCCCTCTACCGACCTCTATAATAAAGGTGCGGACTGGGTTGGCGTGCTGATGGCAGTATATAACGGATTCGCTGCAATAATGGCTTTTGTGATAATGTGGATTGCAAAACTCACAAGCCGCAAAACAGTCCATTTAATTAGTCTGATGATTGGCGGATTAAGCCTGCTTTCTTTTTTCTACATTAAGAATCCCAATCTGCTCCTTGTTTCAGAACTTGGAATCGGACTGGCTTGGGCTTCAATATTAGCAATGCCCTACGCTATTCTCGCAGGATCGTTGCCAGCAAAAAAGATGGGCGTTTATATGGGAATCTTCAACTTCTTCATTGTCATTCCGCAAATTACTGCCGCTGCAATTCTTGGCTTTATTGTGAAAAATATGTTTGCTAACAATGCAATTTATGCTTTGATTGTGGGAGGTGTTTCCATGATGCTTGCCGGAATTTTAGTACTCTTTGTGGAGGATAAGAATTAGCATCACGGCAAATAAAAATAACTTAAAGAAACTGCTGCTTGCTCCAATGGAGGATATTACCGATCTCTCCTTTAGATTGACGTGTAAAAGACTCGGAGCTGATTTCGTATTTACAGAATTTGTCAATGCCGAAGGTCTCGTGCGCAACAATATTAAAACGCATAGGAAAATGGCAATTCATCCGGACGAACGGCCAATTGGCATACAGATATACGGAAACAATATCGAGTCCATGGTCGGTGCGGCAAAACATGCGGCTGAATTGAAACCGGACGTAATCGATATCAACGCCGGATGCTGGGTGAAAAATGTGGTTGGCTGTGGTGCCGGTGCAGGTCTCTTAAAGGACCCGGATTACCTCGAAAAACTTGTTCTGGAAGTGGTTAAAGTTACCTCTATTCCCGTCACTGTGAAAACAAGAATCGGTTGGGACAATGACTCAATCCTCATCCTGGAAATTGCGGAGAGACTTGAGACTGTTGGGATTGCAGCTTTGACGGTCCACTGCAGGACTCGCAGTCAGGCTCACAGAGGTGAACCCGACTGGTCATGGATTAATAAAATAAAGGATGTGGTTTCTATTCCTGTATTTCTGAATGGAGGTGTATTCACTCCCGACGATGTGAAAAGAGCTTTTCAGGAAACGAATGCCGACGGAGTAATGATAGCCAGAGGAGCAATTGATAATCCATGGATTTTCAGACAAGCCAGGGAACTGCTGACCACTGGAACTATCGAAACAGAAATTGATCCTTTCCTGAGGATAAATACCTGTCTGGAACATCTGCGCCTTGCTATTGAAATAAAAGAAGAAAAGAGAGGCGTAATTGAACACAGGAAGTTCTATACAGGCTACTTAAAGGGGCTTTATAATGCGTCGCAAATTAGAAATAATTTAATGAAGATAACTCAATATAGCGAAGTTGAGAATCTTTTACTCGACTATCTTGAACAGTTGACAGTGAGAAAATGAACAGATTAATATACATTACAGCAAGAAGTATCTCAACTATCCTGATTCCGCCGACACTTTTTTTGTTTACTTTCGTGTTTATTGCTTTCTACTTTGAGTCTTTCGAAAACATTATCCCGGTAATCGGTACCACACTGATCTTTGGTGTTATTATACCGATAGCTTTATTCTCATACTGGGTGAAAACCGGAAGGGTTATTAATCAGGATGCAACCAATAAAGACGAAAGAACTACTCCTTATTTGTACGGAATTATTCTCTACTCTTTGGGATTTCTGCTACTCTTCCTTTTTCAGACCGGTTATTTGACTATGGTAGTATGGTTAACTTATCTTTTGAATACAGCCGTTATACTCCTCATAAATAAATATTGGAAAATATCCGCTCATGCAATGGGAGTTGCGGGTCCGCTCGGCTTGTTTTATTTTATTTTTGGCGTAAACGCCTGGCCCTTGTTTATTTTGCTTGTATTGGTATCCTGGTCCAGAATTTATTTAAAATGTCATACGCCACTGCAAGTTGCCCTGGGAAGCTTGTATGGATTCTTTTCAGTCTATTTATTATTAACTTTTTTTATGAATTATGTTTAATAAAAATGATTTAATTTCCCTGCTTGAGGAAATAACCACTTTGCTCGAATTCAGAGGCGAAAATACCTTTAAGATTTCCGCCTTCAGAAATGCCGCGTTTATAATTCAGAACTACAAGGAAGACTTTGAAGTCTTAATAAAGAAAAATAAACTCGATAGCCTTAAGGGAATCGGTAAAGGTTTGCAGTCTGTGATAATGGAGTTCTATGATAACGGCGGCTCTTCTATGCTTGAGGAACTGAAGAAAGATATTCCGGAATCGTTATTTGAACTTTTCTCACTCCGGGGATTGGGACCCAAAAAGATTTATCTCCTCCATAATCAGTACAATATTTCCGATATAAGCGCATTGGAGGATGCCTGCAAAAGAAATATCCTCGCCTCAATAAAGGGATTCGGGGAAAAAACTCAGCAGAAAATTCTTGATAGCATTGATAAATACAAGGAATCAAAGAAAAAAGTACTCCTTAATTATGCTGAGAAAACCGTTAAGTTAATCTCAGAAAAACTGTCTGAAGTTGAAACAATAGAAAAATTTATTTGTGCCGGTGAATACCGGAGAGGACGCGAAGTCATTTCTTCCCTTGATTTTGTCATCCTTGTAAAAACTGATTTCAAACCGGCAGAATTAGCGGAATTTATTAACATTGAGGAGTCAGGAAAGGGTAAACTCGTTTCTATGGACTATCCGATTCCGGTAACCTTTCACATAGTGAATAATGAGTCTGATTTCTTGGCAACAACAATACTCCGGACTGGTTCCGAGGATTTTTTCAGCAAGCTTTTCCATAAAACCGGGTTTGACTGGAGTAAAATAAAATCAGAAGAGGATTTGTTTAAACAAAATAAAACCGGGTATATTCCGCCGGAACAGTGGGAAACTGAATATTATTATGTGGGGAGCGTTAAGATACTCCCATCTGATCTGGATGAAAAAAAACCAAAAGGAATGTTGCACTTTCATACTGAATTTTCTGACGGAATTGCTACGCTTGAAGAGATGGTCGCTAAAGCAACAGAATATGGATTTGAGTATTTCGCGGTCTGTGATCATAGTAAATCTGCTTTTTATGCTAACGGACTCACCGAGGAAAGAGTGTTACTGCAGAAAGCGGAGATTGAAAGATTGCGCAGGGAAAAGGATTATAAGATCCTCCATGGTGTGGAATCCGATATTCTCCCGGATGGAAATCTTGATTATCCTGACGATTTTTTGCCCACTTTTGATTTTATAGTTGCATCGGTCCATTCCTCATTCAGCCAGCCGGAAGAGGAAATGACAAAGAGAATAATCAGGGCTATCGAGAATCCTTTCACCGACGTGGTGGGACACTTAACCGGAAGATTACTGCTTTACAGAAATGGGTACAATGTGGATACGAAAAAAATTCTTGATGCTTGCGCAGCCAATCAGGTAGCAATTGAGATTAATTCATCCCCTCACAGACTGGACCTCGACTGGCGTTGGTACTACTATGCCACGGAAAAAAATCTACTCTTTGCAATTAATCAGGACGCTCATTCTACTGATGAGATCAGAAATATCGGGTTCGGAATAAGAATGGCAAAAAAAGGCGGAATACAATCAGACCGGGTTATTAATTATTTTTCCTATACTGAATTCAAAAAGTTTTTAAACAGAAAAAGAAATAAGTGAGGTAAGAAATGAATCAGGATTTGAAAGGAACTATAAGGAGCATTAAAGATTTCCCAAAACCCGGAATTATGTTCAGGGACATAACCACACTTCTGAAAGATCCAAAAGCTCTTGAAGCCGCGGCTAAAACATTGTATGTAGCCGCTAAAAATAAGGGTATAACCAAAGTTGCTGGCATAGAATCGCGGGGATTTATTTTAGGTGGACTGATTTCAAATATGCTGGGAGTTGGATTCGTGCCTATCAGAAAACCCGGAAAACTTCCCGCAGAAACAATTTCAGAAACCTACTCCCTGGAATATGGAACCGATTCTATTCAAATCCACAAAGACGCTCTTGATTCCGGCGATAAAGTCCTCCTGCATGATGATTTATTGGCAACCGGCGGTACTGCAAAGGCTGCTTGTAATCTTATTGAAAAACTTGGAGCAGAAGTGTCTCAGGTATCCTTTATAATTGAACTTTCTTTTCTTAACGGACGGGAAAAATTAAAGGGATATGATATAATAAGTCTTGTGGATTACGACTCAGAATAATGTCTAAATGCCCGGCTGGACTCTCCAGTTCATCGGTGCAATAACAACTACAAATTCCCCCTTCAGCGTTATGCGCGGTAGCATCTCCTGAAGTTCGTGCGGATATCCCCGTAACGTCTCCTCAAACATCTTTGTAAGTTCCCGGCAGATAACCACATATCTGTCGGGCATATATTCTGCCAGCTCATTTATCAGTTTCTCGATGCGGTAAGTTGATTCGTAAATTACTATGGTCCGTTTTTCACCGGAGAGATCCTTGAAAAAAGTTTGCCTTCCCTTTTTCAGTGGTGGGAAACCTTCAAACAGAAAAGAATCCGTCGGAAGTCCGGCAACTGATAATGCCGCAGTAAATGCAGACACGCCCGGAACCGGAATTACTTTTATTCCCTTGCTGATGGCTGCTGAGATAAGCCTTACTCCCGGATCTGAGATGGTCGGTGTTCCCGCATCGGACACCAGCCCACATTTCTGACCACTTTCAATTCGTCGTAATATACCGGAAATCTTTTTCTCTTCAGTAGCTGCATTCAGGGAAATAAGTTCCTTTTTTATTTCGTAATGTGACAGTAGGCGGGATGTGACTCTTGTATCTTCGCACACCAGGAAATCAACTTCACGCACCGTATCAAGTGCCCGGAGGGTAATGTCCCTTAGATTTCCAATTGGTGTACTGATTACAAAAAGCATAATTTAAAAAGATTTAGGCTTCAATTAAGAAGCCTAAAATCTGCAAGTAGTTAAATAATTTGTTTATTGATACACAAAAATAACGAACCAATCCGAAAAATAAAAATCAGATTTCCGTTTTTTCTTCCACAATTTTGATTCCCAGGCTTTCCAGTTCGCTTAGAATAGGAAGATATATATCCGGAGTGTTCGGAATCTGAACTCCTGTGGAATTAATTCTCTCCTCGGCAATTAACTTAACCCCGATAGCCAGCGGAAGACTTACAGTTCGGGCCATCGAGGATTCCCCTTCGGGAATACCATAGTCAATCAGGGTGGATGTTACCTTGTAAATTGTTTCCTCTTCCTCCTCAATCACAAATGTATGCCGCATTATCACCATATCAATCTCCCCTTTCGCGTACATCATTTTGCTCTGCATCTGTTCGCAAAGAATATCGAGATAATTATCCTTCCGAGGCACTGATGTATCGGAGAAAAGCCCCAGCCACTCTAATCTGTCAAGAATTGCATCCTCCGGTTCGAGACCTGATTTTGAAGCCACTTCTTTTCGCAGATCCGAACTCCTGGACACTCCAAGAAGATCTGAGAGTAATTCCTTGAATGTCTTTTCTGTTAATCCTGATCGTGGTGTATCATCTATCAGACCCAGATCAACAATCTTTTTGAGAGTCGAGCACCATCCGGGATTACGGTACGTCCCCCTCTTAACGGTTAGGGCATCATTTAGTCCGTATAATTGTTTATACGGTAGTGAATTCCTGTTTGGGTATACTTCAAATATTCCCAACTCATTTATCTCTTCAGTATCATAATTAAGAAAAAGGTCTTTTCCTTCAATATAAATCTCTTCGCCGTCTTCAAGAAATCGGGAATCATTGCGGGACGCAAGAATAACTCCACGCGGACTCCAGGAGAATTTGTACCCAAACGGATTGTTATTGTGCTGCGGTGCCGGAAGCCCTCCGCAGTAAGAATAAAAGTGAAGCACTTTCCCCCCTCTTTTTTTAACCTCATCAATTATTTTCATGGCGGACATATGATCAATCCCCGGATCAAGCCCCAGCTCATTCAGAAAGAGTACCTCCTTTTCCTTCGCACGCGAATCAAAACTCCTCATTGCATCGCTTACATAAGACGCTGTCACCATGTGTTTTGAATACTCCAGACATAATTCAGCCACAACAGTGTGATAAGTCCAGGGCAATAAACTCACAACAATATCGTTCTCACGGATAAGCTCCCTTAATTGTTTTCGGTTTTCGACATCCAGAAAGACTGCTTTGCCGTTTTGTCTGTCCGCCGTAAGCGCTTCGGCTTTGTCAACGTTAAGCGCTGCCACTGTTACAATAAAATTTTTCTGTTCCAGTAAGTATTTTACTCCGGGCTCACTTACTAGTCCGGCACCAAGTATTAATATCTTTTTCATATTTTAATTTTTAATATATTCTCTCATGTATTCAAATGGTTTGGTAAATTCACCCCGGTGAAGGATAAGCGCACTTTTTATTTCTGAAGGAATATCAAGCTCTTCATAAGATTTGGTGAAATCCGCTTTGCATATACCGGATACATAAGGGGAAAGTAATGACGAAAATGCAGTTGATGATTCGGCGGGTAATAAGCATGGCAGATTATCAATCGCCATTACCGAAATTCCTTCCGGCTCCATTCCCTCTGTGAAAGTCTGGGTTACAGAATTGTATGTAAAAACAGGATTGTCCGGAGTTGTTATTTTATGCGTAATTTCAACCGCTCCGTTTATGTCACAACTGATATCCCCGATATAAGAAAGTTTCTGGTTTTCCCTTAACGTTGCATCCTTAAGGTATTTCTTCGTGATTATTCTTGGATACTTTTCTGTCCAGAATATGCAGTTGATTAAAACTGACAGGAAAGGAATAAATGATTCGAATTTCGATTCATAATTTTCTGGATGGTGGTAATATTCCTGAAGATTAAACACCCCCTCTTTTCTTTTGAAAAGGTGCTCTTCATGGAAGACTACTTTGTAAAAATTCCGGTTATCCAAAGTGAGTGAGTTGTGAAGTGTGGGAAGAATTTCCGGTGTGATAACTTTGTTCGGCAGAAGGTCAAATACTGCCTGGGCTCCTTGAGAAACGTTTCCATATCCGGCAAAACCGAACACAATCGGTGCTAGCTTATGAGAAAATCCTGTTTCATTAATTTCTTCCCCTACCAGCTTTATTCCTTTCTTTGCTTCCTCCAGCGAGGCATATTCAAATGGTCTCCTGATTTTAAGCAGTGGAGTTTCAATTCCCTGCTGTTTCAGTTTTTGTCCAAACAGATAGAGCGATTCTATCATTCCTGCATAACCGGCATAATGCCCAAAGAAAACCAGTCGCTTTCCCTTTTCATCTACAATTTTTTCGTAATCAATTAAATTGCATTTTAACTCCATAAGTTTTTTAAGCATAGGCATATTATACTTTTGACCTTTTAGCGTATGTGAGAAAAAAACATAAGTTTTGTTCTTCATGAAAATTTCTTTGGGAATTTCTTTTATTGCAAAAACTACGTCTGCCATGGAAAGATCTTCTTTTACTTCTGTACCCGCTTCCTGAAATTCAGCCGGACGAAAACACCTTATGTCTGAAGGCTGAATAATGGAATTGATTCCGGACTTTTCTTTCAATCCTTTTAAATGGTCAGGAACAAGAGGAACTCTCTTTTCCCATTTGTTTTTATCTTCTCTTCTTATACCTATAGTCATTAAAACTCCTTTTTAATAATAAAATCTGAATTGAGGCGGAAAAAGAGGCGGGAATCAAAAAACGTTTTCGAATTTTGAAACGAAATAGCTCCTGTGGCTAATGTGGTTTATATGATTAAAAAAATCTGTCGTTATATAAATAAGCATGTCTGGTGAAAATTATCTTTACAAACTTAAGGATATTTAAGTATATAATCAAACAATGTCAATGGATTTAAATGTTTGATTAAATTCAAGTCTCTTACTTTGGAATCGGAATTTGGTCCTTCCCTCATCCGAATAAATTCTCCAATTGCCATCGTTTGGTTTAGATAGTTTAATAAAGTCTTTATCGCTGTTTTTTCATCTTTTATCCTCTTTTCCAGAGCGGATAAATGTAATTTCAATGTGTCTTCATCCCCCCTTTGCATTGGTCCGGAGAAAGAATTCATCACTCCGTATTTTTTAATGTTTCTTACAGTCGTCAGCAGCAATGGTTCAAACACCTTATAAGCAGGCGCCCCCTTAATCCCGCTGTATTTGAAAAGTTCTTCCGCCATCGCAAAATTGGAAACCAGAAAATTGGAAATAAACACTCCGGCAATATGATAATATACCTTTCCACCTGCAGGAATTTCAAGTGGGCGGAGTTTTAAATCGGATGCAAGTTTAAGCAGTAACTTTTTTGTTGTGGGATTGGAGTACTCCAATCCCACAAAAGCCTTTTCAATTTTAACAATATCTTTTGATGGAAAGGTCTGCATTATATGAAAACTTCCTGTATTCCCCCCTTTCTTCAGTAACGCTGATAGCGGCTTTAAGTCAAGACAACCGCTAAAATGTACATAAGTATTATTTTTATGATGAAGATTTTGCCTTGCTAGTAGCCTTGCAGTCTTTCCTATTTGCGAGTCCGGAACGGTAAGCAGAATTAGCGAAGGCTTTTTTAATATTGAGTTGAGATTGGATGAAAACTTACTTATAACTTTCCCCTCTAATGCCAGTCTCTTCGCTGAACCAAGATCTTTGCTTATTACTAATGAGGGGTGTAATCCCGTTTTAGATAATGCGGCGGCTAGTGAAAATGCCACTTTCCCCGCTCCGATTATTACTATATTTTTTTCTGCCATTGATTTTTACCTGTATAATATGGCTGATAAATATCCCACCACTTCTGAATAATCTCCGCTGGCATCCCCGCTTGTGCATCGTTTAAGTACCGCGGATTTTCTTATCCCGTAATCCCATAAAGTTTTCATAACAACCACTACTGGTCCTAATCCGCAGGCTTCAAGTTTATGTGTGGCGGAATCCTTAATTAATTTTTCAAAGTCAAAAGATTCGATCCCCGATTCCACTAATGCATCAAGCTGATTTGCATCTTGTGCATTGTGGAAGTGCGAAAGATCCGTACTCGCTACAAGAAGTGTCTCTTCATCAATTATTTCCGTTAATGCAGAAGCCAGATCATACAGGAATATTTTGCTCTGATCCCCAACTACTACCGGAATTATTTTGAAGTCACCAAGAACACTCTGCAAAAACGGGAGTTGTACTTCCAGCGAATGTTCACCGCGATGACCTTCAAATCCCTCAAACAGATGCTTCGCAGTCTTGCAAAGCGTGCCTGATTTAGTTTTGTCCAGCTCTGTTATACCCAGAGGAGTTTCGTACGCCTCCCCTTTATAAATAGAGCATCCTTGAAAATACTCTCTGTGACTGGGAGCAATTACAACTACTGTTTTGTAGTTCTTTCCCTTTACCTGTGCATATGCGTGCGCAGCTGTTTTACCGGAGTAAATATATCCCGCATGCGGCGAAATAATTCCGTAAATATGCTCCGCTTCCTTGAAAATCCGAATATCCTCAAGCAGCTTTTCTGTTTCAATTCTCAGTTCCTTTGCAGAACCTGGATAAAAATAGCCCGCTACTGACGGCTTTCTAATGTTGACCAAGTGTCGTATTCCTGTGATGTGTTTCTGAAAAAACGATCGCTCTGAATGTTAATATGTTTAAAAATCTTTCTCTCCACTCAAAATTTGGAAGTCCTGCCTTCCTGCATAGTGCGGACAAAAAATCAGAAATACCGAAATTGTGTTCCGTAGCTACCTGTGGGAGCAACACTCCTCTTCCCGCCGGATCTTCAAGTATTAAACCATGCCTTCCTATTACAATATCTTCGTAGCGGACAAGTTTCTCCGGCGGTGTCAAAACAGATATTTCGATTAATATTTTCGATAATTCTTGTAAGTAAACTGGTGGAAATCTGTAATCCTTCGAGGCTGCCAGCACAGCAGCTTCACAAACTGTCTGGAACAGTGGGGTATCAGATGTTATAAATCCGATACAACCTCTTAGTTGCTTGTCCAGATGTAGTGTAACGAAAGCTCCTGCTTTTATTCCCAGTCTGGGATACAACTTATAGTCAACACGTGGCAAAGGAATATCCTCAAACAGTGTCCTTATTGATGATCTTGCACTCAGTAACAAGATACCTTGCTCTTCTTTTGTGAGTTCCATACAAATCCTTTTGGTTGTTATTGTTAGAAACTACTTAAAGAGATTTTTACTTTCTCCGGAACCGATAACAGTATTGTCCGGTACAATCATGTCCCTTTAGTAATATTTTATTACGCCTGAATATTGAACACAATAATTTGAGTTTTCCCCTTCAGCACAAATAAATAGCTCTCTTTCATAAAAAAAGAATCAAAAAATAACGATTTTATGTTTTCTCCCAGAACTTGCCGTGATAAAGTTTTATTTTTCTTTATATCAAATATAATCAACTCACAGTTAAAATAATCAATTCCTGTCTTATAATGAAATGTGAATATTAATAAATCGGAAAATCTGATATGCTCTATATTCCCCTCGGTTTTTTCTATTGCTATTCTGTTTTCCTTCAGTCCCCTTAAAAGTGCTTCATCACTGGGATTTATTACTTCCGGAAATAAATAGTCCGCACTCAATTCATCCCTCCCCTTCTCTTCCTGAATCCGGTTGAATTCCTCTTCTTCAATTTTCTTTTCCTCGGATAAATTCCCCCCATCTAAAAAACGCATGAAATAATCTCTTTCGAATGTCCCTTTTGAAGAATAGTATAATCTGTTCTTATAAAAAAATCCGAATATCTTTGCATCATCCCGCCAGACCAGCTTCTCCTGATTAATGTCATAAAGAAAAATTCCTGTGTGATGCGGCAAATCCGGTTTAATATATGTATGAAAGAAAATGTACTGGTCTGTTAACTGATCAACCCCCAGCCACTGATTCTCCTCAAACCTGATATCATCAATTACTGTTTTCCCGGCTTTTATATCAATCAGTTTGAAAACAACATTTTTCTTCTTCTCGTCCCTCTCTTCCACTAGTAACTTCATCGAGTCGGAGAGTAACAGTCGCCAAATCTTATTCCCCGCATTATAAGTGTAATATGGTCTTAAGCCAAAGAACATTAAGGATTGCAAAGTTTTTCAAATCTTGCAGTAAAATGCCTCAGAATAGGAGCTTCATAGGTTAACAGATATCCCGGTAACGTTTGCCTCCTGTTATATACTTCGATAACCACCTCCGCAACATAATCAATATGGCTTTGCGTATATACTCTTCGGGGTATTGCAAGCCGCACCAATTCCATCGGCGGTGGAATAAGATACCCGTCCTTGTCATACTTGCCGAACATAACACTTCCTATTTCCACCGCTCGTATTCCCCCCTCAATGTAGAGTTCGCAGACTATGGATTGTGCCGGAAACTCTTCAGGCGGTATGTTGGGGAGAAATCTCTTGGCATCCAGATATATTGCATGCCCCCCCGGCGGTTCTATTATCGGAACACCGGCAGCAATTAGTTTCTCACCAAGATATTCAACCGACCTTATTCTGTATTGAAGATAATGCTCATCTACTATTTCCTCCAAACCCTGAGCAATAGCCTCGAGGTCTCTTCCCGCCAGTCCTCCGTAAGTCGGGAAACCTTCCGTAACAATCAGCAGATTCCGGCAATTCATTGCCAGTTCATCATCATTCAAAGCAAGAAACCCGCCAATATTCACAAGCGCATCTTTTTTCGCACTCATTGTTGCACCGTCAGCGTACGAAAACATCTCCTGAGCAATTTCCAGTACACTTTTATTCTCGTACCCCTTCTCCCGCTTTTTGATAAAGTAGGCATTCTCTGCAAAGCGGCATGCATCAAGATATAGTGGAATCTCATAGTCATCGCATATTTCGCGCACTTCTCTTATGTTTTGCATCGAAACCGGTTGCCCCCCCCCTGAATTATTTGTTATAGTCAGCATAATTAATGGAATGTTCTCTGCCCCCTTTTCATTAATAAATGTCTCAAGAGCTTTAACATCCATATTTCCCTTAAAGTCAGCCCGCTGCTCTGGATGCTTCCCCACTTCCACTACAAAATCGAAGCCTTCCGAACCTGAAAACTCAATGTTTGCGCGGGTAGTATCAAAAAACGTATTTGCTGCAAAGTACTTCCCTTTGCCACCCAGAATTGAAAACAGTATTTTCTCTGCCGCCCTTCCCTGATGCGTCGGTATAACAGTTTTCATTCCCGTTATTTTCTTTACTGCCGCATCAAATTTATAAAAACTGTTTGAACCCGCATAAGCTTCATCTCCCAGCATAATTCCCGCCCATTGCTGCGCGCTCATTGCTGATGTACCGCTGTCAGTCAGCAAATCTATCAGAACATCCTCTGCTTTTATCAGGAACGGATTATACCCCGCTTCCTTCAGGAGTACTTCTCTCTCTTCTCTCGTAGTGAATTTGATCGGTTCTACCGATTTTATCTTAAAAGGTTCTATTATGGTCTTCATTTTGATTTCCGGTTACAATGATAAAATTATACTTACTAAAATTAAAACAATAGGAAATCATATGCAACAAAAATCAAGAGAGATTTTATCTATTTTCAGAGTCAAAACCGGGGTGATTGCAGGTTTGGGGGCATGTTTCATTTTGTTATCCTTTTTATTTAATAAGTTCTATTTTTAACGAGTTTATTACTTCCAGCCCATCGCTTTGACGGTATGAACACCTGACTATGTACACCCCGCTTGCAAGTCCGCTACCGTTAAATCTGACTTCATGCTTTCCTGCTTCCTGTTCTTCATCCACCAGCTTCCCTACCTCCCTCCCAAGAATATCATATATCCCTAAAATTACTTTACTGTTTACCGGTAACTGATAACTAATTACCGTTTCCGGATTAAAGGGATTTGGGTAAGCAGTGAGCAATTCAAAACCTTGAGGTATCTTATTCTCATCCTCAATACCTGTCGTTGTATCTACGTGAACACTTGTATCTCCTAAAAATATATGCACCCATCCCTCTGGATAATTCCAATCGTCATAGCTCCTTCCGATGAATATATCATCTGCTCCGTCTTTATTTACATCTCCTAGATTTCCTGAGAACCTCCCCTCCCAATACTCCTGTGCAAGCCATTTCTTTACGGGAAGTTGATTGAAAGTTCTCGAACCAAGCCACAAATAAGTGTGATGCGTTCCCAATCCAAACATCTTTATCAACAAATCATTTATCCCGTCTCCATTGGCATCTATTTCTTCTGCTATCTCAGTTGATATTGCACGGTTATTGGTGTGCAGCATATATCTTACTGTAGTATCCACCGGATAACCCCCTCTTCTTACGGCGCCACCATCATAATAATCCGGGGGTGGATTATAATCGGTTATCAGATCGGTTTTCCCATCATTTGTTATATCTTTCAGGAATACGTAGGATTCCAGCATATAAATTTCTCTGGTTGTATATCCCCAGAATTCCTGATTGGGAGTAGTGATATCAAAATTTGAGTTGCCAAGATATATCTTTACAAACCTTGATTCCATATATCCTGATGAATTGACTTTTGCACCATAAATAATTAAATCTGCCAATTCGTCATTATTAATATCAACGGATTTAATTTGGTCTAATCTTTCTCTCTCAGCAACATTCCCCTCCCTCGTCTTAAATGGTAATGAATCTATAATACCATTCTCAATCTTATAAAAATAGATTGTTCCCCATTGACTTGAACTGAACGGTGTGTCCGAATCATAACAGGCAAGTTCTTCATCCCCATCACCGTCAAAATCTTTTATTAGTGTTACTCTGCTTCCCCAGTTTTTTGAAGCTCCTTCGGGTTTATTAACAATCTGATCAGGGATACTGTCCAATACCGCCCCACAGTTATATACATGAAGCATAGGCCAGTAAGTCAACGGAGGTTCGAATATTCTTGTCATTTGCACTATTATGTCTTTATATCCATCTTGGTTCATGTCTTTTACAATTATTTTATA
>JAAYVN010000104.1 GCA_012517155.1 Ignavibacteriales bacterium
ACAGACTGAAACAGATGGATAATGACGGAACAATTTCCTTCTCTAAAGTAGTTGAAGTTGAGAACCTGAAACCATCCGTATTCAACCTTTCTCAGAATTATCCGAATCCTTTCAATCCGAGTACCGTGATCAGATATCAGATTCCGGTGGATTCACGCGTTTCGGTAAAAGTTTATAACGTCCTCGGTAATGTGGTTACCACTCTTCAGAATGGTTTCCAGACTGCAGGCGAGTACAGCGTAACGCTGGACGGAAGCAATTTAGCCAGCGGCGTCTATTTCTATAAGATTGAAGCCGGCGAGTTTACGGCTACCAAGAAAATGCTTCTGACTAAGTAAAATTATATTTTCATATTTATGACATTCAAAAGTCCGCCATCCGGCGGACTTTTCTTTTTCCTTACTCACAATCAATGACTTCCTGAGGTGCAATTTCCCGGGCTGGTTATTAAATTTGAAAATGTTGAAAAACAAGCTGCTTCACCTGCTACGTTACTACAAATGGCGTTTTCGAGACAAAATCAAAGGAAAAGTGTAGTAAGTCGCAAATAATTCCGGTTACCGCACCTACTACAAATTTATAACCTCCTTCAGTCCTCCTTCGATCCTCCCTCGATGGACCCTCCGATATGGGTAAAAATCTGAGTTTCAAAAATGGCAAAAAATTGATGGAAAAAGGCAGGAATTTGTCCGGTTTTTGAGTAAAAGTGACCGGAAAATTGGAAATTTGGGGGTGTTTTAGCCTGTTTTTTTAAGGAAAACTGTGAAAAGAATGAGTCATACCCCGGCTTTGCAGGTCATCCGGGAAAAGGTCAGATAAAGCTCAGAAGGGGAGCAGAAGGGAAAGGTTTTTGAAAAATGCAGGTTTTCCCTCTCCCCGGAGGTGTCAGGTGAGGCAACCCAGACCGAACTTAGAGGGGATTTATGTACATTTTGTACACCCCCTCTTTCTTTCCAATTTCCCATATTTACCACAGCTTTTTTTATTTTTTAAGAAAGTTTTTCCCTTTTTTGGCAAAGAGTCAAACATTGCTATCTGAAACAATGAATTTTGCCAAAATTTAACAGTGGCAACTATTCATATTGTGGAATATAATTTGCAGGGAAAACAAATTAAGTAAGCTTATGAAAAAAACTCTGCTATTTATATTGTCCGGATTTCTGATTTCTTTCCTCCACGTAAGCGGAAGGGGGAACTTTACCACGGTTCCCAATTATGTTGGTGTGGAGCTATGCGGATTGTGCCATAAGACCGAAAAACAAGGAAATCAGTTCAGTATCTGGAGAGGAAGTGCACACAGCAGGGCTTTTTCAACGCTTTTAAGCGAAAAAGCAAACCAAATAGCCAGAGACAAGGGGTATTCGGTTCCGGCGGTGGAGGTTATGGAGTGTCTTAAGTGTCATGCGACCGGATTTGACCTGCCTGCTGAAAGACTTGGCGGGAGGTTTAAGATCAGCGATGGGGTTCAGTGTGAAACCTGTCATGGTCCCGGCTCGGAATATAAAGAACTGCACATTATGAAAAACCGCGAACTGAGCGAACAAAAAGGACTTTTTATCCCCGACAGTCGGGAGGAGTTTTGTAAAAACTGCCACAATGAGCAGAGTCCGACGTTTGTATCTTTTGATTTTGATAAAGCGTGGACCGAGATTAGTCATCCGGTACCCGAAATTAATAAATAAACCAAAGTATATATGAAGAATATTTTACTTATTATCTTTCTGCTGTTCCTGACTTTTGGAGCGGCTGCCCAGAATATTAACGGAAGGATATCTTCTTCTGTTTATTCTTTTGAACGGTTTGAAACGGAGCAGATTTCAAACACTTATTACCGGGCATATCAGATGCTGAATCTGAATATCAACAAAGACCGGTTTTCCCTCCGCACGTTTATGAACCTTGAAGACGATTTCACAAAAAAACTTGAATATGATCCGCGCCTGCGTGTTTACTCTCTTTTCCTTGAGGCAAGGGATTTGTTCGATGTTGCAACCGTGAAACTTGGCAGACAGCCAATCTACAACAGTGTTACCGGCGGTACTTTTGACGGCGGGTTGCTGGCTCTTAAGTATGACGATTACCGGCTGACCGGCTACTACGGCGCTAATACTCCGGCTTATCAAAAGCTTGGAATTATTGAGAACTTCAGCGAGAATATGATCGCGGGTGCTGACTTCTATGCTGACCTTCCCTATAATATGACCCTGGGGTTAAGCTATGTGAATAAGAATTTCAAAACCCAGGACTACAATGCGCTGAGAATGGATGATGATCTGAATCCCATCAATCTGCTTATCAGGGCAAAATCGCTGCAGTATCAGTTCGCATCCGCAAAACTGGGATACTCACTGCCGGAACTTATTGACGTGAACCTCCGATACGACTTCGATATGAATATCTGGAGCACTTCAAAACTGGAACTTACCACTGAGTATAAAGCCACCTCCAAAATTAATTTAGACTTGTATTATAACTACCGCGAACCAAGGGTCAGGTATAATTCGATTTTCTCAGTATTCGATTACGGAAATACTCAGGAAATTGAGATTGGCGGCGGGTACAGGCTGTTGAAAGATCTTACTGCCACGGCAAGATTCGGATATGTGAAGTATGCGGACGAGAACTCGAGCAGGCTGAATGTGGGAGTTACTTCCAAATATGGTTCCCTTTCCTACAGAAAGACTTTCGGATATGCCGGCGAGCTTGATGCGGTTTCCCTCTATTCAGGATATACTTTCTTTGACGGATTGCTCACTCCTTCGGTGGGACTTTCCTACACTACTTATAAACTGATAAGCTCGGCTGAAAAAAATGACCTTATGACGCTCCTTGCAGGTGTTAATATCAGACCTTACAGGGTGCTTTCTGCGGATTTACAGGCTCAGTACATGAACAATAAAATATATAAGAATGATTTTAGATTGTTGTTCAGGGTAAATTACTGGTTCAATACTAATTTAAGTCTGCTTTAATTATCGCAACCGGGAAAAGAATATGAAAATAAAATACATATATTTAGTTTTTTCAATGGGAGTTATTCTCTTTTTGGCATTCACCGCAGCGAAATTCAGCGGTGAAGGGGATGAATGCAAAAAGAATGGCCAGGTAATAAAATTCTCGCATGCGCTTCACAGTGAATTGCAGGAATGCGCAGAGTGCCACAGCGCTGCCGGAGAGTCAACTGATCTGCGGGCAGGATCGCTCCTTCCTAAAAAGGAAAACTGTGCAGGCTGCCATGATGTTGATGATGCGGATAACTGTGAGTCATGCCACTTTACCGATGTCTATGAACCTTTGGTAAGAAAAGAATCTGAGTTGATTTTCAATCACAAGTTCCACGCGGTTGAAGGGAATATGACTTGTATTCAATGTCATCAGGGAATAAACGAAGTTGAGTACAGCTTTCAGGCTGCAGGATACAAGCCTCCGATGGCTCTTTGCAATGATTGCCACTCGGAAAAGAAAATCGCCGGTAATGCATGCGAATCATGTCATATATCAACAACCAATCTGGTTCCCCAATCTCACAAAACCGGGAACTATGTGAAACTCCATAAATTCCATGCAAATAAATCGAATGCCGACTGTGCAATGTGCCATGACCAGAACTCCTGCGATGCCTGCCATACCGCAACCAACACAATGGTGGAAGTAAATCTGGCAAACGATTTCTACCGTCCTTATGAAACATACAGCGTTGTGGACGGAGCAAAGATACAGAAAGTAGCAAGGGTGCATGATATTAATTATCGCTTTACCCACGGAATGGATTTGCGAGGGAAAACCTCGGACTGTACCACTTGTCACCAAACGGAAACTTTCTGCGTGACCTGTCACACCTCTGACTATAACGATTATGCACTGTCTGGCACAATGCCGGCAACGCATAAAGTGCCCGGATTCTTTACTTTCGGAGTTGGCTCAGGAGGCGGAGAGCATGCAAAACTGGCTAAACGGGACATTGAGAGATGTACGGCATGCCACGACGTAAATGGTAATGACCCAAGCTGCGTTATGTGTCACTATGACCATGACGGTATTAAAGGAACTAATCCGAAAACGCACGTTGCGGGATTCCTGAAAGATATTCAGGGGGACTGGCATTATGATGATAATGCGGTCTGCTTCAACTGTCATACGGACAGCGGCGCAAGGTTCAAAGTCAG
>JAAYVN010000105.1 GCA_012517155.1 Ignavibacteriales bacterium
ATTTCATCCCCATACTTCAATAAAACGTGGTCGAATTCCTTCAAATAATCCGTAATAAGCTTCGCAGATTCAGTCTGAGCAAGGTCTACAACCTGTTTTTTATACTTCAGTTCAATATCCTTAATAATCCTGCGGTAGTTTTTCTTCTTCATCTATCTCTTTGATAATCTCCTCGATTTCATTCGAATCGTATCCCTGACGCCTCAATACCTGTTTTCTCGAGAGAAGCCCGCTGGCATGCATAGTGATATCATTCCTGACTTCTTCCGCAGTAAGCGGTACGCTTTCCCAGATGATTGTTGTAGGTTCTTCGTTCATCCCGAGCTCTTTAAGGATAAGTCTGTTTATGTCTTCATAGCAATTTCCAAAGGATATTTGAGCTTCGCATACTTTATCTAGGAAAGGACCTTCAAGTTCTCTTAAAGTAACTCCCGCTGTGGGTTGCGAGGTTGCCTTAAGATAAAACAACGGGGTTCTTGTGACGGTCGCAAGATGATTTACCTGCGCATCAATTGCCTCGATAAACGATGTCAGGGGT
Organism: Ignavibacteriales bacterium; assembly: GCA_012517155.1. GTDB lineage: Bacteria > Bacteroidota > Ignavibacteria > Ignavibacteriales > Ignavibacteriaceae > JAAYVN01. The sequence goes on from JAAYVN010000105.1 coordinate 539, forward strand.
TCTGCCTGTAGTTTATCAACCTTTGTGTTTTCATTTGGAAAAATCCAGCCACTTCCGGGATTTCTATCCAATCCATTTGGATTATTCAATTCTATGTCAGTCTTTGTTACTCCCGCAATAAATATCTGCCCGAATCCAAGATATCCTGCGTCAAGAAGCATGTCCATTATTGTCCTGTTAATGTCATCTTGAATCGGTATTGCATCTCTTATCTCTGAAATTCCAAATATTCCTTCATCTATTTTGTTCCTGAAGTGAACTACGGGTATCATCTTAAACTTATTCTCAAAAACGCTCGGAAAGCTGTCGCCTTCGTAGGGCTGCCACTCTGAATTTTCTGAAGAAACATATCGCTCAATCCTGTCCGGGTAGAAAACATCCTTTCTGGTAATAACCTTATCGTTCACTACAATATTCCACTGCTTTTTGTAATAAAGGATCTTCTCCTCGTCCTCCGGATCCGGTACCGGAGTCATAAACTCCGGGGATATGACCTTAATCTGAACGTTTCCGTCCTGGTCCGGCCATACTATGACATAGCAGTCGCCTTTTTTAGCAGTAATTCGGTGAATTTTATACCTGAGAGCATCCATTCTGTTTTGATTCCAGACGTCCTCTATTTTTTCAGCAGCACCTCCTGCAGAAAACCCTTTGACTTTGAGCTTTGAGACAAATGAATCAATAATGGGAGCAATATAATTCGTGCGTATTCCCATATTGCTTAATTCACTCTTGAACTTCTCGGGAATAGTGAGGGTCTGCTTGTTGTTGTAGTAAGTCTCATATTTTAAGTAGTCAGTTAATCTCTGCAACTCACCCTCTTCGACCTGCCTTAAATAAGATTCGGTTATTAATCCCATTTTGCTCTCCTTAAAATTGACTTATTTCATTAAAATTAATCTTTGTAAAAGCACCGGAAGCAGCATCGACTTGGTCATCATGTTCTCCTTGAGGGAAAATTGTTAATTCGCTTAAAAAGTCTTCATTCCATAAACTTTTTAAAATCTTTACATTTCCTGCTTCAGCTGCAGCACTCAAAGGCCTTGCTCTTAATTCCTTTGAACTTGCCTTTTTATCTCCTCTGAAATTAAATCCTTTCAAAACCTCACGCCTATAATGGTCAATAAGCTGAACGCCAGAACTTCCACCTTCCTGTTCGATATAGATTGAAATATTTCCATCTAAAACTGCGGTTTGTCTGATTAGGCTTTCAACCTCTAAGGGCGTTCCCCTGATTCGTTTAACGTCTAAAATATAATAAATTCCCTTTTTCTCACCGATTAAAACGCCTGCTGTGTAATCTGAAGTGCTTGAAGTAGTTGCTGCTAAATCCCAATATCTGACTTTATTTAAGTCTTTAGGATAGTCCTCAACAATTTCAAACCATTGCCTTTTAAATAGCGAGCCTTCTATATTTATGTCCCAATTGCCGTGCCTTAATTGCTCCCTCGTTATGTGATCTAATTTATTTAAAGAATCTTCATAAGACTTCTTGTCGATATAAGGATTGTCCTCAAGTGTCGCAGGGATATATAAATCTTTAAGAATGAACCTATCTTTTACCCAAACATGACCTATACCTCCAGGATTGCTTGCAGACCTCATTCTTAAAGGTATACTCATATCTTTGCCTTTTCTCAGCCTTGAAAATAAAAATATATAAGGACTCTCTGAAAATTCCGTAAGCTCATCGACGCCGATAAATTGATAAGCCGATGATTGATATCTGTATTTATCGTTTTCGTTCTGCAAATAACCAAAAGTCAAATTAGCTCCACTTGGAAACTGCCACCTGTACTCTTTTGCGTACCATTTTGCATCAGTTTTCTCGAGCCACTGCATAGATCTATCCATAATCGCTTCTGGAAGCGCGAGTTCCTGGTAAGTC
>JAAYVN010000106.1 GCA_012517155.1 Ignavibacteriales bacterium
AGAGCTAAAACCGAAACAGACATAAGTGAGGGGGCAATAACAATAAGTTATGCTGCAATACAACTAATTGAGAAAATATTTTCGAACTTTTCAAAGAAATCCGCGCTCGTAGTTGGCATGGGTGAGACGGGAGAAATTGCAGCCAGACATTTAAGAGACAAGGGGATTGGAAAACTTGCTGTTACAAACCGGACATTTTCTAAAGCGGAAAAAATAGCAAGTGACCTTAAGGGGGAAATACTTCCATTTGAAACATATAAGGAGAAACTTCATAGTTTTGACATAATAATATCAGCAACATCATCACCCGAATACCTGATAACATTTGAAGACATTAAAGGGATGATGAAAAAAAGAAGTAATCAGGCAGTGGTTTTAATGGATATAGCTGTGCCAAGGGATTTTGATCCGAAAGTCAAGAGTATTGAAAATGTATTTTACAATGACATTGACTCGCTGAATATGATTGTTGAACAGAACTTAACAAGGAGAAGAGAAGAAATTCCCAAAGTGCACAAAATAATTGTGGAAGAAATGGTTGCCTTCTTCAGTTGGTACAATTCGCTTGAGATAGCGCCAACGATTAAAAATCTTAGAGATTATTTTGAAGAGGTAAGATCGGAAGAAGTTGAGAAAATATCAGGGAAATTCAGTGCTGAAGAAAGGGAAAAACTTGATCTGCTGACGAAACGCATAATAAACAAACTGCTGCATAAGCCAACAGTAGAGTTAAAAAAATCGGCAGAACTTGGCACAGACTCTCCGGAAGCCGCGGCAAAGATCGCCCTGGTGCAAGAATTATTTGGAATAGAAGAGAAAAGGTCAAATAAGGAATGAGAAAGCGAAAATTAATAATCGGAACAAGAGGAAGTGCACTTGCTCTGTGGCAGGCAAAACACATTAAAACAGAGCTTCTAAAGAGAAATGAAAATTTGAAAGTCGAAATTAAGATAATAAAAACTACCGGTGATAAAATTCTTGATGTTGCGTTATCGAAAATAGGGGACAAAGGACTCTTCACAAAGGAACTGGAAAACGAGTTATTATCTGGAAGTATCGATCTTGCTGTACATAGTCTGAAAGATCTGCAGACTATCATCCCTAAAGGACTAAAACTTGCCGCAGTGACAAAGCGACATGCCGTGAACGATGTGTTGATCGCCAGAGAAAAGGGGATTGGACTACAGGAATTAAAAGAAAATGCAATAATTGCAACAGGGTCACTAAGGAGAAAAAGCCAGATCTTGCATATAAGACCCGATTTCAGAGTAGTGGAATTAAGGGGGAATGTTCCAACGAGAATTGAGAAGTTTTTAGAATCGGGGTGGGATGCAATTATCCTGGCTCAAGCAGGAGTGGAAAGACTTGGACTGAAAAAATATATTTCATCATATATACCCTTGGAACAGATACTGCCTGCTGTAGGACAAGGAGCATTGGGGATTGAAATCAGTGAGAATAATGACTTAGCGCTTGAAGCGGTTTTGACACTTAATGATGATAAGACACTAAAGGAAGTCTCGGCAGAGAGAAGTTTGATGAGGAAACTTGAAGGTGGATGTCAGGTGCCGATTGGAGCGTTCGGCGAGTTAAAGGGGAATGGATTGTATCTTTCCGCATTTGTCGGGAGTGTCGACGGATCGTTAGGCTTTAAGGCGAAAGCCAGAGGTGAAAAGAAGAATCCCGAAGGGCTTGGTACTTTGATGGCTAAAGCACTCGTTAAAGCCGGAGCAAAAGAAATACTTGATGAACTTCGGAAATGAGAATCGTATAATGAAGTATGTAACGGCTCTTTTTAGTCTGGGGCTGATGTTCATAATGGCAGCCTGCAGCTGCCGCACTTGTGATGAAAGCAAGATAATTCATATATCGCCAAAGATGGCTGAGAATGCCAGAGAATTTATCGAGGCTTACACTGGACAGGAATTTTATGAGAAGTTTATTGTCTTAGATAAAATTAAGACAGAGTACAATAATAAAAATTATAAACTAGTATATGTTATAATGATACCTGAGAAAACTTTTTTTAGAGGGGAGATTAGTTTTTATATGGACTCCAGCGGTACAGTTAACACGAATCTGCCGGTTTCAGGTATCCCCAATTGTTTGGACAACCCTGGGGACTGTGATTTTGCGATTGATGAAACAATGGCAAGAGAGATTGCGAAAGCCAATTCATTTGAGAAAGGGATCAAAGATTGGATGGTTTCCGTCGTATGGAATGATCAGTATCAAAAATACGTATGGTATATTTTGAGTACAATATATGAATCACAAGGCTCAAATGGATATATAGGCGAAGGTCATTACCTGATAATTGATATTAACAACGGTAAAATTCTGGAGAAAAACAATTGGAAAGTCAGGTGAGTTGACTATAAAAAAGGCAAATTTATTAAGTGGCAAAAGGATACTGCTAACCAGGAGTCCCAGCTCAATGGAAGATAGTGCTAAACTCTTCGAAGCCGAAGGGGGAACAGCTGTTTCTTTTCCTGTGATTGATTTTATTCCTGCAGATGATTTTGCTGATTTTGATGAGTTCTTTCTAGCAAGAGAAAATATTGATTATATTGTTTTTACTTCGGTTAATAGTGTAAGATATTTTACTGAAAGGTTGAGTTTGTTAAAAGAGTTACCTGATTATGAGAGGATAAATATTATTGCAATAGGAAGAAAAACAGCCTCGGTATGTGAAGAAGCCGGAATCCGTGTTGGTTATACATCTCCAAAACAAAATGCTCGTCATTTAGCAGATTACTTCAGGATGTTGGATGTAAAAGGGAAGACGGTATTATATCCCACGAGTGATCTGGCTAATGATTACCTGCAAAATGCACTTTCCCTGATGGGCGCATATGTTAAAAAATTTGTGGTATATAGGACAATGAAACCAAGTGAAGAGGTAATAAATAAATATTTAGTAAACCTCAGAGAAGGAAAACCGGACTGGGTGGTTTTTTCAAGTCCTTCATCGTTTCAGAACTTCATATCAATAACAAAAGAACATGGAATAAATGATGTGCTGGGAGATAATATTATATCTATTGGAGAAACAACATCAGCTGAGATCGTAAAACAAGGATTCAGGCCATTGATAACTGCTGAAGATAACTCAATGGAAGGAATAGTAAAGTCTTTAGTAAACTATTATAAAGAAAAGGAATCAATTGAATAAAATAAAGAACGATAGATTTTTAAGAGCCTGCTTAAGACAGGAAGTGGACAGGACACCAATCTGGATAATGAGGCAGGCGGGAAGGTATCTTCCGGACTACAGAAAAGTAAGAGCAAAAACTGATTTCTTAACACTTTGTAAGACACCGGAATTAGCAACTGAGGTTACCTTACAACCAATTGATATAATCGGGGTTGATGCGGCTATAATTTTTTCTGATATTTTAGTGATTCCAGAGGCTATGGGAATGAAGCTGGAAATTGAAGAAGGAAGAGGTCCGGTATTTGAAAACCGAATTAAAAGTATAAACGATTTTAATAAATTGAATAGAAATAATCCTACAAGTAAACTGAAATACGTAATGGATGCGCTCAGATTAACGAAGAATGAATTAAAAAATCGGGTACCATTAATAGGATTCAGTGGTTCTCCATTTACACTGCTTACCTATATGGTTGAGGGAAAGGGAACAAAAACATTTTCAAAAATCAAAGGATTGATATATAGTAAACCGGAAGAAGCCCATAAGATGTTATCCGTTTTGAGTGATGTTATAGCAGAATATTTGAGTGAAAAAATAGAAGCAGGGGCCGATGCGCTGCAGTTGTTTGACACCTGGGGGGGGATTCTTTCAAAGAAGGAGTATCTTGAATTTTCACTGCCTTATATGGAAAAAATCATTTCCCAGATAAAGAGAGAGAAAGAACCGGTTATCGTTTTTTCGAAGGGAGCATTTCACTCAATAAGCGAGATGGCGAAATCCGGTGCGGATGTGTTAGGACTTGACTGGACAATGGACATAGGGGAAATAAGAAAAAAGGTAGGGAAGAAAGTTGCTTTACAGGGAAATCTGGATCCGACTGTTCTTTATGCACCGGGGGATGTAATAAGGCAAAAAGCCTCGGAAGTTTTGGAAAGTTTTGGAGAGGGAAACGGGCATATTTTTAACCTGGGGCACGGAATTCTACCGGACATAAATCCGGAAAACGCAAAACTACTGGTGAAATTTGTAAAAACACAAAGCAAGAAATATCATAAGTAAATTATATGTTTAAGTTTGATTTAACAAAGTACAAAAAGTACGACAAACCCGGTCCAAGGTATACAAGCTATCCGACCGCCCCACATTTTAATGAGTCTTTCACCAACGAGGATTTTCTAAAAGAAATAAAGGACACTAACAAAAAAGATAATCCTGCGAATTTATCTCTATATTTCCATCTCCCTTATTGTGATACATTATGTTATTTCTGTGGTTGTAATATGATAATCACGCGGAACAGAGATCGGGTAAAAGAATACATAAATTATGTTAAGAAAGAAATTGATTTACTGAAAAAATTCCTTAATCCTTCAAGAAATGTAACACAACTACACTGGGGGGGAGGAACCCCAACACACCTGAATCCGGAGGAGATTGCTGAGTTGGCCGCTTATATACAGCGGTCATTTAAATTCAGAGAAGATTCAGAAAACAGTTGCGAAATTGATCCGCGAGGTTTAACATATGAGCATCTCCAGGCTCTCAGAGAAAACGGATTCAACAGAATCAGCATGGGCGTTCAAGATTTCAATGAGGAAGTACAGAAAGCCGTAAACAGAATTCAACCGGAAGAAATAACCCTCCAAGCGATTGAATGGATAAGAAAACTGGGATTTGATTCGATAAATTTGGATCTAATGTACGGTTTACCATTTCAAACGAATGAGTCTTTTGAAAGGACAGTACAGAAGATAGTGCAAATCTCTCCTGACAGAATTGCCGTATTTAACTACGCGCACGTTCCATGGATGAAGAAGCACATGAATTTAATCAAGGTTGAAGATCTTCCCAAACCCGAAGTGAAGCTGGAGATACTGAAGATGGCGACTGAGAAATTGACTTCCGGCGGTTATTGTTTTATCGGGATGGATCATTTCGCCAAACCTGATGATGAGTTGGCGATTGCATTGAGAGAAAAGAAACTCTACCGAAACTTTCAAGGCTATAGTACAAGAGCCGGTGCGGATCTTTATGCATTCGGAATAACAGCAATAAGTCAGTTGGCGAATGTATATGCACAGAATCATAAAGTTGAAAAAGACTATTATGAAGCATTGGATGCAGCAAAAATTCCAACCGGCAAAGGTTACAGATTGAACGAGGATGACAAAATCCGCAGATATGTAGTAATGAAGGTTATGTGTGATTTTGCATTAAACTTTAAAGAAGTTGAAGAAAAGTTTGAAATTGATTTTAGAAAATATTTTAACTGGGGATTAAACAACCTTAAAGAAATGGTGGAAGATGAATTAGTGGAATTGGAGAAAGATTCGTTGACAGTTACGGAAGTGGGACGTCTTCTGGTTCGTAATATTGCAATGAACTTTGACGGTTATATTGAGAGGAAAGAAGATATAGGGAAATACTCAAAAACCCTTTAATAATAACTTATTTTTATATTTATTGTACTACTCTTACCAAAATCATCGATACAGGTGATTTTTATTTGCTCACCGACGGGTTTGAAGAAAATCCTTTCATCCGGCTTGCATTTTTTGTAAAACTCGTTATTAATATACCAGTAATGAGTTTTTGTTTTTGAATCAGATGCAGCAGAAAGAAGAATTTGTTGATTCCCATCCTGTTCCAGAAGATAATCGAAATTAGCCGAAGGAGAAATAATAGCCGGGCCTCTTGATGAGAATTTTGCTTCACACAATGGATTATGCTCAGGAGGGGATGGTTTACTTATCCTATTTTCAGCAAACCAAAGTTTTAATTCAGGGGGATAAATGGGATACCATATCGATTTGAAATCAGAGTCAGGCAAACATTCCTTGCAATATGAGATTTTTTCGTTCAGGTCTACCATAACTTCTTTGTAAAGATCGCACTTTTTATTTGATGAGACATTACGAATAAAGAAATCAGAAACAGTTTCACTACAATGATCTCCGGGGAGTAAACCGGTCTCTTTGCAGACTACTCTTCGGGAAATATTTTCCGGTTGTGTGAACCAGGATTTATTGTTGGAGCGATCGATTGTGTTAAACAGAGTGGTTAACAGAGGTACAGCTGCGTTTGCCCCCGTAAGGAAAGGGGATCCTTTGCCGTTAAAGTTCCCCAACCACACGCCAATTGTAAAACGCGGATTATAACCAATTGCCCAGGCATCGCGTTTACCAAAAGAAGTCCCGGTTTTCCAGGCAAATTTGGAATTTGAGGTTGAAGATAAATCAAAATTCGAATAATCGGGTCTCTCATTCTTTGAAAGAATTTCAGAAATCAGAAAAGCGGCTTCCGGAGAAAAAATCTCAACAGGTTTGAAGGAAGAGAAGGAATTTTTCACATAATTAAACTGGTATAATTTTCCTTTATTAGCAAATACAGAAAAGAGAGTTGTAAGTTCGTGAAGAGTTGTACCACAGCCACCGAGTATGAGCGATAAACCGAGTTTGGATTCATCATCTGACAACGAGTTTACACCAGCCTTTTTCAGCAACCTTATAAATTCACGGTATCCTGTTTGCTGAAGCAAATTAACCGCGGGAACATTAAGCGAGTTAAGCAATGCATACTCAGCAGTGACCATACCATTAAAACCGGGATTAAAGTTTTCCGGTTCATAACCACCAAAGTCGGTTGGGATGTCAAGGAGTTTCATTTTGGGAGTCAGTATCCCCAAGTCGAAAGCAAGTGCAAAAAGGGAAGGTTTGAGAGTGGAGCCCGGGGATCGAACAGAAGTAATCCCGTTTACCTGTCCGGCATTTTCAGTATCGTGAAAATCTTTTGAACCGCAGTATGCTATAACCGTTTTTTTTCGATTGTCCAGAACTAAAATCGCACCATTGGAGACACCAAAAGCAGAAATCTTGTTGACATAATTAACTAAAAGTTCCTCCACAATGATCTGAGTTTTCAAACTCAAAGTAGTCAATAATTGAGAGTGATTGTACTTTGCGGAGACAAAATTAGCGAAATGAGAAGCTAAATTGGGTAATTCATATCTTGAGCTAATAACCGGCTCATTCTTTGCGTCATCCAGCTGGGTTTGGTCAAATACATGGCTGTTAGAAAACCTATTAATCCATTCATTTCTTTTTTTTATCAGTCTATCAGGAGATCGATCAAGACGATAAGTATTAGGGTTGTTAGGGATAATTGCCAATAAAACAGATTGTGAAAGACTGAGTTTTGAAGGGGGGCGGTTAAAATAAATATAAGCGGCTGATTTTACCCCTTCAATATTCCCACCATAAGGGAGAAGTGAGAGATAGAGTTCCAGGATCTCGTTTTTTGAGTATTTGATTTCGAGTTGCAAAGCTCTAAATACTTCGATGAGTTTTGATAAGTAAGTTCTTTTTGCGGGGTTAAGAATCCGAGCCGTTTGCATTGTGATAGTTGAAGCCCCTGATCGGATTTCACCTGAACTAATATTTAAGAAAAAAGCCCTGACGATAGACACCGGATTGAACCCGGGGTGATAAAAAAACCATTTATCTTCTTTTTCGACAATCGATTTAATAAGGTCGGGAGATATCTCGCTTAACTTAACCTGAAGACGCCATTTGTCATCCTTTGTTAAGTATGCTTTAAGGAGTGTCCCGTTGTCTGCATAAACAACCTGAGAAAAAGGCTTCAGAGATGAAACCGGGAAAATGAAGTGAAGAAACCCAAACAGAAGAAGACTTCCCACCAGGAGAGACAGCAGGGGCCAATTTTTTATTAAACGGATTATGTTTTTACTTTTAATTAACAAAATAAATCTATATAATTGTACTGCAAATTTATCATTAAATTATGATAAGAAGAAGAGGGAAAGAAAGCAACAAAATTTAAATTTCCAAAAACTTGTGCTTAAAGTTTATTAAAGAAAAAAAGAACCAGCTCTCATTTCACTGATAATCAAATAGAAAACAAGGGGTACTATAGATATTCCGTATCATTTCTTTTAATTGTGTGGTAAAAATAATTTTGAGAAACGGAGGTGTTATGGGGTTAAGGTACATCATTTTCGCGTTTTTGATAATATCCTCGAAGCAATTCATTTGTGCACAGAATGAAGGAAAAATCTATGTGGTACATCCGCTTGTTGGTGATACCATTGATGCCCTGGAGGCAAAACAATACTCTTTATTTGAAAATTTTGAAGGTTTCAGACAAATAACTTTTTATCAAATTAATGACTCATTATTCGATGCTGATTTTTTATATGCAAAGAATGATTCGCTTTTGAGTGTAAAGAGAAAATTCAAGCGACATCAAATTGATGCAATCAGAACACGAATAGAAGTAAAATATTATAATATAGAGATTTCCCACTTTCAACAGCCACCCGTAATAGCATTTAATAATTCGGATTATGGATATAAACGGATTTATTATCCGCGAATCAGTTTAGGGGCGGGTATCGCATACAAATACATAGATTTTAAGAATATAGAAAATGCCTTTTCAAAAATCGAGGACAATATTATGAAGATAATAGCAGATAGCGGGAAACAAGATATTTATAAATTCGGCAAGAAAAATATAGACCTTTCCTTAGGACCTTTGTTTCAGGTTAATGTAAGATATGCAATGAGTGAAGTGACTGAGTTTTCTTCAACACTGATGTGGGGGTGGGGAGAGACAGAATACTATGGAGCGCAGTTATTTTTTAACAGGAAGTTTCCTGATTTGATTAACGATAATTTTATTCCTTTTTTCGGTTTAGGTATCACAGGTATAAAGATTCACGTTTCAAGTGCGTATAACACTCCCATAGAACAGTATTATAATCTACAGGAAATTTATTTCCATGCTGCAGGATTGGCGATGACAATTACCGGAGGACTGACAATTAATTTATCGCAATTTTTTAATGTTCATTTTAACATACTTTATCCATTCTACTCGAAATTTACTCAAAGCAATTCAGACGGCAGTGAAACAGAATTCAAGTTGAACACACCAGAAGCCGGATTAGTATTAAGCATCGTTTTTTAACTAATAAATTTTGGAGATCACTATGAAAAAATGGTTATTTTTATTAGTTAGCGTATTTATTTTATGGGGTTGCAGAACTCCAACGATCATATCTAATAATATTGAGTTACGCAAAACATTTGGAAATGAATTAACAATCCTGACAACAGATTCCATAAAATACAACCTCAAATCATACACAATCAAGGATTCGAGTATTCTTGGCGAAGGGATTATGTATATTGCGAATGAGGAGAAAAATTATTCGGGGGAAATAATGTTCAGCCAGATCCAATTCATTCAAGCTAATAAATTCAATTTTAAAAGCATAATTGCCGGAGGTGTAATCGTTACAGCAATTACACTTCTATCGAATCAATTCAAGAAAGAAATAAACATTCATCCAAATATAGTTTATACCGGACCTCAAGGGACAGGCAGTTCATGTCCATATATTCTAAGCCGCAATGGTACAGACTACCAGCTCGAAGGTGAGGCATTCAGTATCGCGCTGGGGAAATCGCTTGAAATGACGACAACAACTATTCTTTACAATATAGGGAGTGAAAAAGATAAAGAAATAAAAATCAGTAATGAGAGAACAGAGACACATTATTTTAACAAAATATCGGTTAAATCCGTTGAAGTGCCTGATAATGCTTACCCTGTTCAGGATGTGAATAATAAGGTATATCCAGTCTACTTGCTTGTTTCACCCATTTCCGCAGTTGACAAAATGAATGGTAAAGATGTGTTGGCGAGAATAACCTCTAAGGATGGTAATTACTGGAAATCCGATTTAAGGGGAGCAACAAAAGAGAAAAATTTTGAAGATGTAATGGAATTACAATTTAAGAAAGAGAAAAATGAAGGAGAGATATCCTTATTATTAAATGCAAAAAACACATTTATTGCTGATGTTGCATTTAAACAGTTAGGGAAATATCTTGATGGTGATCTGTTGGATTTCTATAACGCAATAGAAAATGATAAAGAAATGATCGAGATAATGCGAAATTACCAGCAGAATACTTTTTTGAAAATTGAGATTTGGGAAGGAAATGAATGGAAAAAAATAGGAGAACTATTTCCCGAGGGTAATATGGTATCCTTTTCGAGAATTGTCCGGTTTAAAATTCCTATAGATAATGAAAGAAATATAAAAGTAAAGTTGACAACAATGGCTGATGTTTGGGAAATTGATCAGGTTGGAATTGATTTTTCAGAAACTGAACAATTGGAATGCAGGGATATTAAAGAGTTACAGGTAAGTAAAAACGATCATTTAATTCATGATGAGACGATTGAAGCGGATTTGAGATACGAGTATCTTATGCCGGGAGAAGAGATAAAAGTTGAATTCAAGGGGGATAAGGAAAAGCAAGGAAGCAAGAGATATTTTATTGCAGAAGTGCGAGGATTTTTATACGAATGGATATCACATCCGGAAGAAGTTAAATACAGAAGCGTCTTGCAGAACAAAAGCCGGATTGAACTATTAAAGAATGTACTTTCAAATCAGGATTTGTTTCGATCATTGATCTACACTGAATGGAAAAAAGAGCGAATTAAATAAAAGAAGTCTGAAGACAATTGTGAGATTGTCTTCAGATCTTTAAATTATTTCAAGCCAACCTGAACAAATCCTCCGCCGTTATAGGATCTGAAATCGGGGTTGTACATAGCTTCGGCACTAATTACAGGCAAGTTATAGTAACCACGATTTACGACACGAAGCATATACGTGAATTCTTTTTCAGAATTACTTTCCAAATTTGTAAAAATAAACAAGCGGTCATCTCTAACATCAAGATACTGAACTGATATGGGATTATTTGAAGACCAGGCCATTCCACTTGCTGCGGATAATCGAGGATTTTCAATTTCAAAACCGGCAGGGGCGATATCTGTTATCACTATATTTTCAGCTGATTGGTTTTGAGCTTTCAAGATTATCTTACAGACTAACAGTTGTCCCTGATAGAAAGAATTATTATTTATTCGCTGATTTGTCTTAAAGTCATAATATTCTCTTCTCACCGAGAGGTTATTATCGGTGTTCTGAACCTTATCATTTGTTTTCATACCTGACGCAGACCAATAGTAATAAAGTTCACCTTTTCCGTTTCCCTTCAGCAATATGGTTTTGCCGGCGATTTTATTGTCTTCAATTTTCAGGTCAGAACCGTTAGCAGTTCCAATAATTTTATTATCCACTATAACATCGACTTTAAGTTTCGAATCAGCAGTACGGGCAGCAGCTTTACCCATAGCGAGGAAGTAGAAAGCTTGTTCCTGGGTTGTATAAACCTTAGCAATATTATCCGACAAGTATTTAATGAGTTGAGGTATCTGTTGATTTTGCGGGTCATTATCAAGAAGAACATTTAGAATAATAGAGTTAGCTCTTATTTCGGAATCAAAACTACCTCCAGATAATCTATCGGTTATTTCCAACTTGTAGAATTTTGGAATAACCTGATGATATGAATTCCACTGACCCAACTGGGCATAAGAAGCTGCTAGCAGATACTTCATATCATTGGACAATAAATTCTGCTTGGATTTGTAATAATTCATTGTGGAGAGATCACCACGTTTAGCGAGAGCGAGAACATATAAGGAATAGATTATTTCCTTATTGGCAATTCTATAAACATTACGTGTGCCATTTTCGTAACGGACATAATTATATGTGCTGTTTTCTCTTGCCTTCTTAGCAAGAAAAGCCAGAAGGCGATTAAGAGCGACTTCGTTTATTGAATAGCCGTTGGTTTTAGATTCGAGCAGGAAGTGAGCAGCAAAGACTGATCCCCACCAGCTACTGTAAGAATCGCCTTGCCAATATGAGATTGACCCATCATAGAGTTGCATCGTCTCGATTTTTCGAATAGCTTCCTTCACATAGAAGGGGGGAGCATTATTAGTAAATAATTCAGGAGCTGTAACTTTGGCAATATCACCGAAATAGAGCATTGGGAAAGCTTTGGATACAGTCTGTTCAATGCAACCATATGGATAACCTATAAGGGCTTTTAGTTGTTTGGAAAATTTGATCATTGGAAATTTGCTAATCTTCAACGATGCATTGAAGGTACCGGATATATAATTTGCGGGAATTCTAATTTTTATCTCGCTACCATTTTTAAGAGTACCACTGCCACTCTCAGTGATCAGTGGAGTCGGGGGAGTGACACTAATGTTTATGGTCTGTGTGACTTTTGCACCACCTGAGGCAGTAATAATAATTTTGCCTTCTCCGACAGAATTGAGTGATTCAATGTTGAATTCCGCTTTAGCGGTTGAATTGGGTTTGATTGAAAGAGACTGAGTAGCCTTACCGGAAATTTTCAGCGGTCCGGAAGTTTTGAGTTCAAGATTAACCGAGACATTTTTAGATGTTGTATTAATCACAGTTACAGGGGAAGTTAACTTATCGTTTGAGATAAGATACTTTGGGATTTCGGGTTCAATTATGATATCATCAACAACTTTCATTCGAGATTCAGCGGATCCGAATCTGGAACCTGAGTAAGCGACTGCCATAAGTCTAACCTCCCCGTTAAAGTCACCAACCTCCAGAGGAATACGAACAATTCCATTGCCATCAGACTTTCTGATTCCACTCCAAAAAGCAAACAAATTAAAGCGTTTTGAGGTAATTGGATTTGTGCGTCGTTTAAGTTCAGATGAGAAATAATCGTCACCACCAACCGATGAGTTAAGGGAAAGAATTTCAGGGAGAAGAAGTTTATACAAGTCAAAACTCTCAACACTAAGAGATCTTTTTGCATACATGAATTTGTAGGGATCCGGAGTTACAAAATTCCTAATTTGCAAGATCCCCTCGTCAACAGCTGCCAGAGTAACATAAATGTTTCGAGATGGGGCAGTTTTTACAATAATTTCCTGTTTCGAGTTTGGTTTTATTTTTGGGGGATTGGAGATAGTAACAGGCAAATTAAGTTCCTTGCGTTCAACCTTTATTGAGGCAAAACCATGGGCAACAAGAAACGGAGTGGAATTATCGCTGTTGTGTTTCTTGAATAAAGTGGCAGTGACATAAGCGTTAGGCATATACTCATCGAAGACGGGAATCTCAACCTGTGCGGATTTATTCTGGAAGTCAATATATTTGTTGTAAAGTACACCTTCCCGTTCCATAGTTATAAGCATTTTACCTGAAAAAGGACCGATAAAGAGTACTTTTGCTTTTTCGCCCGGACGATAGACAGCTTTATCGAATACAATATCAATCTTTCCTTCTCTATTTACCTGGAACGAAGTGGAAGTTGCGGTTAAGAAACCATAAGCATAAAAAGACTTTTTAACATATTGATCACTAAGTTTATAGGCGACCCGCAATTCATATCTACCTGATTTCGTTACCATAAAAGTGAGGTCTTTGTCCCCACTTCCAGAGTTATAGTCTTTAGTCCATTCAATAATTTCTTTTTCTTCAGATGCGTAGTAATAACGATCAGAATAATCTTTTTTAAGAACTGTATTCCATTCATATCTAACAAGTGTAGCAGTCAGCGTTTTACCCGGAAGCGTGCGATCATCTTTATCAATTGTTACAACCGGGAAAGAGAGATTCTGATTTACAGCATAATATTCTCCGGTATTTTTAATTCCGATAAACTGTTTGTGAGGATAGATATTAAATGAAGAAACACGATTGACGGTACGGGAAGTAAGATCAAATACGGAAACGTAAGCTGTAGCCGAAATATATCCCTGCGAGGGGAGGTCATAAGGGGCAGCATAAGTTATACTACCTAATCCATTATCATCGAGTGTCCCTTCGAAAGGAACATTTTCAAAGACCGGTACTTCGGAAGTGTGATACTCAAAGTTATAGTCTGTAAACTTATTGCTTCGGAAAGGAAGAGATTTCAGGGAAATATAAGATTCATATTTTAAGTTGGAACCCTTCGCACCGAAAAGGAATTCGGTGTTTATCTTGATGCTGACATTTTCACCAGGTAAAACGGATGGTTTATCTGTCTTGACATTAACGCGAAGTTTATCAGGGACAAAATCTTCGACTGCAAATTTATAAGAATCGATAAGAATATCAACGCCACTATAAACTTCTGCAGTATATTCACCTGTAAGGGCATATACAGGAAGAGAAACAGAAAGTTCGAAGGAACCTTCCGGGTTCAGTGATTTTTTAATTTCCTGGAAGACTTTTCCCTGGGGATTTATTATTTTAACGAAAACAGGAATGTCTCCGGGAGTTTTAAGTTTATCAGTTCTTACAACAGAGGAGAGGTATACAGTTTCTCCAGGTCTATAAATATTTCTATCCGAATAAGTAAACACTGAGAAACCGGAAGCAACCGGATTCGTACCATCCACTTCAAAGCGTGAAGTTTCAATTAGGGTTGAACGAAGGTCGATGAAGTTAAAATCATCCTCTTTTTCAGCAGTGACTATTACAGGATTAAAATCTTTAATCTTTTCGGATAATGAGAGGAATCTTATCAATCCATCGCTATTGGTAGTACCTGTGAGCAGAATCTGGTTATTAGAGGAAAGAAGAGAAATAGTTACATCTTTGACAGGAGTAGCTTCTTTTATAGAGTTAACGAATACAACAAGTTCATCTTTTCCCTTCTTGGCAATGATTGCGAGATCGGAAAGAGCAATTATTTTAGAGTCGCTAATCCAAGCATCTTCCGTGGATGATACATTGACTACATAGATGCCTTTATTTTTAGAGTGAACAATTTTATCGAGATTCAGAGTAAATTTTTCCAGCCAGTTTCTTCTATTTTTCAGATTAATAACTTCACTATAAAGGATTCGCCCATAATTACCAACATAATATGTCGGATTATAGCCATAATCATCGTAGTAATAATTATCCGAGTACTGATTAAGCATAAGGGCGATATTGTTTTTAAAGACCTGATTGACCTGTATGTCAACTCCCGTAACATTCACAGTATTAACGAGGATATTTTTTTGACCACCAAGCATCAGATAAGTCCCTTTTTTATCTGCGAAATTGACTGAAGGAGAGATCTCGATAAGGGAGACAGTCTGCTCAAAGTCATCCTGAAGTTTACCGCCATAAGCACCGGACAGACCTTTTTTAATTAGCAGATCCACAGACTGCATAGAAGCAAAATTTCCTTCGATTCTGAATAGATTTTCGCTTACTGAAAAGTTAAGATCTACAGGCGGATTAATTACCACAAAATCTTTGAGTTTATTCTCTTCCACCATTTGAGAAGTTTCCACTTCCAGCCATCCATTCTCGCCATCATAACCTGAGGCGATTCCAGTAACAGTCAATTCCGTTACAGGAGGAAGTGATTTTGAAATTCTTATGGTTTTATCAAGAGGTTTTTTACCGTAAATGGACTCCAAACCCTTCTTAACATAAAGGACAATCTCGATTTCTTTTTCAGTTTGCTGCACCTCACCGAAGTTAATGCTTATTTTTGTATCTGCTTTATCTGTAACAGGAATCCAGGTATCAACAAGCTTTCCATTCTGTCTGACTTCAAGATATTTCTTTAAAAGAGCAGGAGATACGGGGTAGTTGAAACTAAGATTACCTTTGACACTAAGGCGATAGTATTGTTTGGGGATATTAGACCAGTAAAGGTCAAGTTTTTCGAGTTTTAAGTCGGGAGTCCGGAATTCGAATTCCTCGAAATCAGGATCGAAAGTTGAATTAAACAGGACTTTTTTTGTGATTTCTGCTGTGTAGGACTGCATAGGTTCGAGGGGAGAATCAGGAGAAAATATTAATCTGCTTGTTCCAACCCATTTGAATTTACCCTTAATAGCAGGGGTAAAAACAATGAACTCTTCGGTAAGCCATTTATCCTGCATATCTGCAGGTGCAAGATTTTCGGAAAAATCTACTGTGAAAGTCACAAGAGAGGGGATTTCTCCCTCGGGAGAGAATTCAACAACTTCCACGCTATTTGAGGGACCACAACCCCAAATAAATAAAACAACCAGAATAGAGAGTAACGCGTTAAATTTTTTCATCTTATCACCTGCAAATTTATTATTGCAAAATATTTTATTCAAAAACCAGTTTTATGTCTATGGTTTTTTCGGGAGCGCTATGAAGATTCTTTACCGTGAAAATAGTTTCCAAAGGGAAAGTGCCTTTGTTCTCTTTGTTTCTAATAGTAATATGAACCTTACTATTTTTTTTCAGGGTGAATGCATCGGGAATATTGAAATCCGGATGTTTCTCTTTGAGAGAGAGTTTATAGTCAAATGAGGAGTTATTTGAAACCTCAAAGAAAATGTTTTTACCATTTATGCCAATCTTTTTTACCGTAACTGATTTTGAAAAAATAGCATTTAAGTATTCCTCCTTACCGAACAGCATATCTTCGTAATACACAACCGTTCTTCGAGATAAGAGGGCATCTTTAACACCCTCCGGTGATTTTTCAGTTACGAAGAGGAGGTTAACCGGTCGATGTTCGCCTGCCGGATAATCCCAAAACATAGTAACAGGGATGTGAACATCGGAATTACCCAATATAGTAAGGTTATTTTCAAGCGCCCAGCGGAATGCTTCCGGATAATAACTTGTTTCATTAACGATTTCAATACCCTGGAATAAGCCAGCGTCGAAAAGTTCCTGATGTTCTTTCATCCATCTGACTTTGCCATCCACGACAGGGTAATCAGGATCCCGCCAGAACGGATGGTTAAAGACCGTGAAAGAGCCTTGTTCGCGAGCGAGTCTGAAAGCAACGCGAAAATCTGCAGTATCGAGTAGATTTGCATCCTTGATAAAAATTGCATTAAAATGTCCAGGAGGCATAGACTTAGTTATCTCAGTGCCACGAATGAGCATAATGCCAAATTTTTCAGCTACAGACAGTGCTAATTCATAAGAGCGGTTATTATTCCGTCTGATATCATCCTTATGTGGTTGATATTCAATATGGTCAGTGATAGCGATGCAATCAAGACCTTCACGCCAAGCTTCTTCGACTCTAATATCAGGCCAAACCGAGCCATCGGAAAATACCGTGTGCATGTGGAAATCACATTTGAGAGTTTTATATCCGAGGATATCGGGGACATGAATTTCTTTCCGGAATGATTCCTGTGAAAAAAGAATTAAAGTAAAAAGGAGGAAGAATAAAAATATTTTTTGTAAATGTGCCATAAAACACCTTTGAAAATAATTATTTGTTAGAAAGTTATTATGAAATTTAAGATAATAAACAATGTCAGGCAAGGAAAGAGGATAATTAAACAAATAATTTTTTTAGCAAGATTATTCGTCAAGCAGATTATAAAACTGAAAGTACAAAAAGTAGAAATTTGCGAAATCGGATCATTAAAAAAAAGGCATTCCCGTTGGGGGAATGCCTTGAGGTTGATTTGTTGCTACATTTAGAAGGAAGATCTTAAACCGGCATAAATCATTCTGCCACTGACAGGTCCCCAGATAAGGGAGGCATCGAAGTACCGGTCTTGCGGATTACCAGGATTAATAATGGGGTTACTCTGCTTAAAATCAAGAAGATTCTCACCACCGATGTAAACTGATAAAAGCGGGGAGAGAGAGTAGGTAGTTTGAGCATTAAGAATCACGAAAGAGGGGGAGTAATCATCCCTGCGGAATTCAACAGGATTTTGGGAAGTAGAGGGAATACGTTTTTGTCCAAACCATTGAGTGGTAATATCGAAAAGCAACTCGCTCTCCAGATCGTCAGAGCGGTAAGCGCGAATGGCAATATTAAGCAGAGCCCTGTTTTTAGAGGTGAATGGGCGAGGGAGCCATTGTCCATTCACAAACTGTTTAGAATCGAGGAAACGATAAGCAAGCCGAAGATCCACAAAATCCAAAGGTTTGAAATTCAGTTCAGTCTGGAATGAATTAGAGTAAGCGCCATTATCGACAGAGTAGAAGCGAACGATTCCGGGACTAAAATCGAGATCAGGAATCACAGTATTCTCGAAGAGAGTATGATAAAAATCTACAGAGATTGAAGCGTCGCGATAGTCAAAGAGGAAATAATGAGTTGCGTTGATTCCGAAATTCCATGCAATCTCCTGTTCGAGTCCAAATCCAAAATTGTTGACCGATAAAATATCGAGAGCGCGGGAGCTTATAAAGGAGGATGAATTCTCAGCAAGGATATTTGCAGTACGGTAGCCTCTTCCAGCGGCAGCTCGAAAGACCCATTCCTCAACCGGAGAATACCTGAAGTGGAGGCGGGGAGTCAGCATGGCACCATAGAATGAATGATAATCTCCGCGGATACCTGCGATCATACTGAATTCATGAGCAGGTGAGTAGGTGTATTCAAAGAAAGCACCGGGCACCCGTTCAACCCGTCGAAAGTCAAGGGATGTAAAGTTTTCTTTAAAGTCATCGAGAGAGAAACCCGAGCCCAGTTTGAACTTATGAATTTCTTCCACAAAAAAGGACTGAAAAATAAAATTGAAGTAAAAGCTTTTTTGCAAGCCATTATACTCTCGAAGACCGAAGAGAGAATTGGTCTCATAATTGTTGTAGTTAATCTGGAAACCAAAACTCTTATGAGGTTCTTCAGGAAAGACATAACCGGTTTTAGAGAAGAAATTAAAGAATTTATTTTTATTATTATATCTAAACGAATTATTCAACGGAGGGAAGACATCAGGCGCAGCGCCAGTGTAGAGAGTACCTCCGGATTTCTCATCGTTAGCATATTGAAATCCAAATTGACTTTCCCAACCGTTTTCAGCATGATACTGCCAACGCTGCATAATATTGAAAGTATTAAAAGTCGGCATATCGAGGAAGCGGTCTGAGTTTAAGTCAGCCTCATGCCGACGATTGCTCCAATGAATAAGATTTATTGCAGCAAGATTTTCGGCCAGTTCAATCCGGTAATTAAGATTACCTTCAAATCGTTGCTCATTGTCGCCATAGAGGTTTAGGAAGAATGGAGACTCTTCATTTTCCGCGTGAGGTTTAACAAAGTCAACATCAATTTGTCCGGTGATTGACTCATAACCATTTACAACAGGACCGAGACCTTTAGACAGGTTAATAGAATTAATCCAAGTACCGGGGATGAAATTGAGACCAACAGAGGAAATCAACCCACGAATAAAAGGGAGGTTTTCCATAGTTGTGCGAGTATAGATACCAGAAAGTCCGAGCATTTCAATTTGTTTTGATCCGGTGACGGCATCCGTAAAAGAGACATCCACAGCCGCATTTGTCTCAAAACTTTCGGACAGGTTACAGCAAGCTGCCTTAAACAACTCTTTTTTTGTAAGAATTGAAGAATTGTCTACTCCGAAATAGTCAACGATGATGGAGGGCTTTTCCCCAGTAACCGTAACATCGGAGGTCTGTGTGGCAACCGGTGAAAGATTTATTGTGAGAATTTTATCAGTATTAAGTACAGTCAGGGTATCTGATTCATATCCGATATAGGTAATTACCAGTTTATTAGTTTCAGAAGAAAGGGGGAGAGAGAAACTTCCATCATCAGCACTGGCAGTTCCCACAGAAGAATTCAGCCAGAAAATATTTGCTCCTACCAAAGGAGTATGATCATTGCCCGAGTGTTCGACGACTTTTCCCCTCACGACATTCTGGGCAAACAGAGAGTATGAGCAAAAAGCGATAAGTGAAAAAACAAAAATTTTCATTTGATATTCCCCCGATTAATGAGTTTTGGGATTATCTCTATAGAGGCAGCATTTAGGCAATTTTTTATAGACCTCATCCGGAGCCTTGAACTTTTCAGTATCATGACCGAAGGAGGCAATTCTTTTCTGAAGAGAGTCCGAACTTACAGTAGTTTCGAAAATCACCTTAAGATTTTTTGTATGCTTATCCCATTTAGCATATTTTACTTCAGGGATATCTATTGCTTTTTCAATACGTTTTTTGCACATATCACAGTTTCCGAACACTTTTAATTTTATTTCGGAAGTCGGGATATCCTGAGCAATATTTGAGATTAACAGTAATGGAACAAAAAACAGAGTTAAAAAAAATAATTTTTTCATATGGTCCTCAAAAAAATGATAAAAAATAATAATTTGAATTATTTGCGCCAGGCAAATAAAACAGGGTGATTATTATTTTATCAAATCAAGAAGGAGGAATTAAGAATTGGGATATCTTTAAGTAATATACCGGGAGGGGGAGAAAGGATAAATGAGAAATTCTCAGTGAAATTAAACGTTGGATCCTGATTAACGAAATAATATAGAACAGGAGCAGATGGTGAATCTATCTGAAACTTATTCTGAGTAGTGTAAGTATCCTCCAATTTAATAATCTTTACCACATCTGCGCAGCAAGAGAGAGAGCAGGAGGAATGGCTGCATGAGGAATGCTCACCATGACAGGGATCAGTCTGTTCTTTGGCAGTCATAAAAGAGAAGGAATGCATTTCTCCTCTGCAAAAATGAGCAGAGACAGTAATGCCCAGATTTATCAATATATAGACTGACACAAAAAATATGTAGAATGTCTTTTTCACGACGCAAATATATTAAGATGAAAAGAAAATATCAATACCAAATTTAAGTTCCAAGCATTATAAAGGGCGATAATTTTTTGGAATTTTGTTCCAAATAATAACCAACAAGGTTACAACCAGAAGAATGGCAAAGAACCAGAGGAAAGAAAAAAGCAGGGACTGGGTTTTATAAATAAAAGTAGAAATATTGCCAATAATAAGCCACTGGAAGACATAAACGGGAGTTACATTTTTCCCAATCCATTTAAGATAAACAAGTGGTTTGGCAGCCAGAGAAATAGAATTAATCTTCGAAACGATGAAAAGATAACCAGAAAGAAAAAGGAGAGTCCAAACAAAGAATTCAATTTCATGGTGATAATAGACGGGCAGATTAGAACTAACGATCAGGGCGAAGTCAAAAGTAATGTACATATAAAGGGCCCAGGCAATAATAACGAGAATAGTAATTTGTTTATCGGCTTTAAATCTATAACCGAATTCCTGCTGCATTAAATAAAAAGACCAACCGAGCATTGGATAAGCAAGCCATGGAAGGAGAGGGAAAAAGGACCATGACCAATTACCACCAATCATTGGTATTAAGTAACGGAGAAAATGTGAATGAGGTTCAGTGAACTCAAGAGAGAAAGCAGTGAGCCAAGCGATCAAGAAACTCAGGAGAAGAGGGATCAGGAAATGAAGGGAGATTATTTTCCGAAGGAGGGAGAGGATAATGATACTTAGTCCTGCAAGGATAAGGATATCCACACCGAAGATATACTGAAACGGATCAAGAAAAAACTCGTTATTATAAATTTTGATCAGAAGGCTAAAATTCAAGCCGATATTCAACAGAATCCCGCCCAAAAACAAATATAAACCCCGCATCAGAGAAGACTCCAAATCCTTTTTAGAAACAGCGAGGAAGTATCCCATAACTGTCATGAATACCGGAGCGGCAGGCGG
>JAAYVN010000107.1 GCA_012517155.1 Ignavibacteriales bacterium
GTTTACAGTGTTTTTTAACATTCTTAACATATATAAGAGAAATGCAATTCCGACAGAGATACAGACAAGCCGGCTGTAACAGTGATGCATCTTAACGGTCTTTGAGTGAAAATAATTCCTCGTAATCTTCTTACCTTTTTTCTTCCGACTTCTGTCTCCTTCTCAACAACTAAACAACCTAGTCTCTTTTCTCCCTTCCCTTCTGCTTCCCTTCTGCTCCCCTTCTGAACCTTCATCCTTAAATGAAAAATGCTGTTTTTAGCCCATTTTCGAAGTTTGACAAAATATACATAATTTTGACATTTTGTACACAAAGCCCCTCTAACTTGCCTCTGCCATGCCTTAAACTTGCCCCAAACTTCCCCCTTAAATTTCCCGTCTTTTGCCTTCCAATCTTCGACCGATCCCCCTTTATAAACGTTACAAACGCTACTTCACCAGGCTCATCTTAATTGTCTTCACAAAATCAACTGCAATTATCCGGTAGATATATACTCCGCTTGAAAGAATTTCCTGCATTAAAACTTATGTAAGGTGGCTTTCCGTTCGGCAGCGAATCCAATATCCTGTTTACTATCGTGAAAGGTTCATAATTATCAATATCTAAACACATGATTGATAAGCAGCATAATCTTAAATTATTTGTTCGATTTAGCAGAAAGCTTTTATGATTTGCTGACAGTGTTTTTGTTAATAAATCATTTTATACAGACGGTCGTAATAAGAAAAGGAAATCAAGTCCGAATTTGTAGAGTCCTGGTAAATCATGAAAATGACTTTGAAGGTATCTGTATTTGTAATAAATTTCCGGATAGTCAGGCTTCTCAGGGAGGGTTATTTTTTTATTTACTGCTACTGTTTCTTCTGTCCTGGGATAGAACTCCCCTTTCCAACTCTTCTTTTTAGGCAGCCAGCCGATATTTCTCATTCCCCTTTTTATGCTCCCTGTCTTTTTTGAAACCACGGTAAAGCCAACCTCATTAAAAAGCTTTAACAGAGTTGCCGAAGGAAAAAAGAAGATGTGTCCGCTTGGACTTCTGGCAGGAAGTTTCTCCTCATTGTAAAAATCTATTAAGTTCCGGCAATCATTTGCACCATTAGGAACAGAAAGAAAGAAGTTGCCATTATCCTTAAGAATTCTTCGGCATTCCATTAGCATGGTTTTGGGATCTCTAACGTGCTCAAGGACATTATTGACATGGACGTAATCGAAGAATTTATCAGGATAACCAGCATCAATTATTTCCCCCTGTTTAACATTAAGTCCCAGATGTTTATTAGCGAATTCTACTGCATCAACACCGAACTCCAAACCGTAAACATCCCAGTCTGAATTTTTTCTGATTCCATCAATAAAGAATCCGAGTGCGCAGCCTACATCAAGAAATCTGCCAGAGGAAGCAAGCTTCTTCAATTTCCGGGAATAGAGTTTTCCTTTAGCCTCATCGTGCCAGCGATTGAAATTAAAGTACTCGCCGGAATAAAACTTGCCAAGATCTTCTGCAGTTGGCATTGGATCGAAGTAAATCCCACCACAACCGGTACATTCGATCAGGTTATACTCGGTTTTGTAAGTGAGGGATACTTTACATAAAAATTTTTTCTGTTTACCTGAATCGCACAGTTTGCAAGTCTCCATGTCTGCCTTTTTTTTTAGATTTTTAACAACAAAATTACGATTTTTTATATTTAATAGTGTAAAAAGAATAAATCTGGGGTACTAATTAGTTTAGTCTATTACAAAAAAAGTCATTAATTGTAAAAAATGGAACGCGGAAAACACGGATTGTTGCAGAAAAGGCGATTTTAGCTTGAAATCAGGATTTGCGACACAAAACCACTTTTAAAGTCGAAGATACAAAAATCCTCTAAAATCCCCTTAAAATTGCCACTTTGTTGCCCAAAACCGAAATGAAGTGAAAAGGGGGAAAGCCCACTGAAAGGGAAGCAGAAGGTAAGGGTTACTAAAATTTCAAGGAAAATCAGTTCCCAAGAAAAGAATTTCCAATAATGACAATTTCCCTAAAAAAGCTTTCAGGGGGAGGATTTTACTTTGACTGAGTCTTTTTTCACTTTTGGGGAGAAACGTGATATTTTGTCAATTTTTAGGAGGGACCGGGTATCTTCTGATGCAGGAATTACTGTACTTTCTTCCTGAAAAACAGCCTCCTTTCCCTCTTTGTAATCATATATATACGAAATCCTTTGATAGGATTCGGTTACTACAAATACCAGGGAAAGTACAATAACCAGTGCCATTCCAAGCGTACCCCCTTTTGAAAATGAAAACCATTGCAGGAGAATTCTCGGATCAAGCCGGTTATATATTTTTTCTTCCAGTTCCTCAGTTGGTTCAACCTTTTCCAGTTTTGCCAGCGCTTTAAGGATTTCCTCTTCCTTGTTATTAAAATTTTCTGTATTCATACGTTTTTTAATAGTTTTTGCAGTTTTTCCCTGCCTCTATTGATCCTTGATTTAACTGTTCCAATCGGGAGTCCGGTTATCTCAGTTATTTCCTCATAAGCAAGTCCCTGAATATCCCTTAAAATCACCATTTCCCTATATTGTTCGGGAATCTCAAGCAGCGCTTTTTGTATCAATTCACCCGTTTGCCCCGATTCGACTATTTTATCAGGGCGATAAGTGCTGTCTGATATTTCATAATCCTCCCCCTCTTGTCCAAAATTACTAATTGAGAAATTCTTGCTGCTTCTTATTTTCCGGTATTCGGTTTTTGTCAGATTGCTTGCAATAGTATATATCCAGGTAGAAAACTTCCCGATATTTTTATATGAATCAACGTTCCTGAAAACGCGAATAAATGTTTCCTGAACAACATCCGAGCATAATTCATAATCTCCTAGAAATCTGTATACAAAGTTAAACAGAGGACTTTTGAAACGTTTTACCAGAATCTGGAAAGCAGCTTCAGTCCTGTTCAATTTGAACTCAATAATAAGTTCCTCATCTGTGTATTCTGATAAAGGTTTTAAGCTCACTCCGGATTACACTCCAAATGACCAAAATAGTTCCTAATTCTACCGGATGAGTACTTCACTTTTTAGGTTTAAGAGTTAAATGGTGAAAATCAAAACTAAAATCGGTATCAGGAGAAACTGCCTCCATCTTTACAAAGTCAATTTTGCCAGATGGAGTAAGATGGAAATTGACAAATGCATCTGCTCTGAGCTCCTGATCATACCAGCGGACCACGAATGTGTTGTACTGCCAGTGTTCAAGTTCCCCTGCCAGTACTTTAGTCTTGGAAAACTTCATAATCAGTTTATCACCGGTTAATTCAATTACTATATCTCCATACCAGTCATCTGTAAAAACACCTGCGTAACCGGAAAGAGGTAGTGAAGGAACGGAGGTCTTGTTTCTTTCACTTTCCAGTTTTGCCAGAAAATCCGAGGTATTGGATTCCCCTCTTTGCTTAACTATCTTATATGCTTCAAGCCATTCTTTTTTGGGGGCATTAATCAGATAGTCAACAATATAATTGGTAATACTGCTGAAAACTTCTCCGGTTTCGGCGTTAGTCAGTACTGCAACTCCGATTTTCAGATCCGGTATCATAGTAACAAGGGAGTAGTAACCCGGAAGTGCTCCGCTATGGGATACCATTTTCAGACCACGATAGTCTCTCAGACCAAATCCGAGTGCATAACCGCGGAAATTAGACTTGAGGGGGGCAAGTTCCTTTACAGGATTCCGCACAGGAATTGGGGTAACCAAACCCCAGAGTTGTTCAGTAGTTTTAGGAGAAAATAGTCTTTCAGATGAACTTACCCGACCTGAATCCATTTGCACTCTCATCCATTTAGCCAGATCAGACGCGGTTGAGTTAATTCCTGCTGCAGGATTGGCATTGTCTTTTAAGAATGGAGCAACTTTACGAATCTTCCCGTTAATAACAGCGTGAGTACCTGAGACATTACCGCTATTAAGTAAATCTGCGAACCTGAGTTTGCTTCTGTTCATTCCTAGCTTTTGGAAAATTTCTTTTTCAACAAAATCCTCCCAGGAAAATCCCGTCACCTCTTTAATCAGAACTCCGGCTACTATATAAAGAACATTATCATAAGCGTACTGCGATCTGAAGCCTGAAGAAAAAGGAAGGTACTTAAGCCGCTTTACAATATCTTCCCGGGAAAACTCTGACTCAGGCCACCAGAGGAGATCTCCTGCGCCAAGGTCCAGTCCAATTCTGTGCACCAGCAAGTCTCGTACGGTAGTTTCGCGGGTGATGTAGTGATCGGATAACTGAAACCAGGGGATATAGTTTACAACCGGTTTATCCCATTCCAGTATTCCCCTTTCAACCAGAATGGCCAGAGCAGTTGCGGTAAAGGCTTTTGAATTAGAGGCAATCCCAAACAAGGTATTTTCATCCACGGGATCGTTCTTTCCGAGCTCCTTTGTCCCGTAACCTTTAGTCAGGAGTGTTTCTCCGTCTTTAATTACAGCAACGGAGACGCCGGGAACCTGAAATTCTTTTAACACTTGTTCAATGTACTTATCCAGATCTGCAGGCAGTTGGGACTGCGAACAAATATTAGTTACTATGCTTAAAACAAATAGAATTACAAATCTTAATTTTCTGAACATATTTACCTCAAAACAATATTTTAGTAATTTGCTGACCTGTTATTTTATTTAACGTAATTATCGGAAAACACAAAAACCATTAATTTAGTCAAGTTATCAATTCTAATAGAGTCTGAAACCTCAGGTAATTATCTGAGTATTCAATGCTATTTCCTCGAGAACAGAAGAAACCCTGAGGCACTCGCTCATAGGACCGGAGAAAACAATCGCTTTCCCCTTAACGTGGACTTCGAATGCAAAATCGCGGGCTGCTTCGAAAGAACAATTTATTGCCTTAATCAGTTGATTTATCACTTCGTCAAAAGTATGCCATTCGTCGTTAAAAAGAACCACACGGCTCAGCAAACCGACGGAGTCTTCAATCTCTTCATTAATATGCTGAGATGGATCTGACAACTGATATCTGATATTTCTGTACATAATTGTTTTAATAAAAAAATAAATTCTATTTTTCTAATATACAAAAAAGAGTGTTACTTTCTGCTGTTGATCCGGCAGAAGGTACTTTTTAAATTTGAATTATTTCTTATCTTTGCATGTTAGCTTTTAAATGGAAAATAATTTAAGAGGCATAAATGAGAATAGCTGTTTGTATAAATAATGTTCCGGATACTTCTTCAAAAATCAATGTGGAAGCGGATAATAAAAGTATTTCCCAAAAGGGTTTGACTTTTACTCTGAATCCTTATGATGAGTTTGCTATTGAAGAAGGATTGCGGACAAAAGAGAAGTCAGGGGGTGAAGTTTTTGTGCTTAACGTCGGAGGGGAAAGTAATAAAGAAACCATCCGAAAAGCACTTGCTATGGGAGCTGATGAAGGATTACTTATTAAAAGTAATCAGTTTGAGCTTGATTCATTAACCGTAGCTAAACTTCTGGCTGAAGAAATCAAATCTCGTAATTCCAGCATTGTTTTTACCGGAAAGCAGTCCGTGGATTACGATAATTCAGCAGTAGGGACCATGCTTGGTGAATTACTGGGATTCAACAGTGTAAGTAACGTAGTAGCGTTTTCAATTGATGGAGAAACAATTACAGCCGAAAGAGAGGTTGAAGGGGGCAGAGAAGTTGTAAAGACAACACTCCCGGCGGTTATCACTTGTCAAAAAGGAATAAAC
This sequence comes from Ignavibacteriales bacterium, assembly GCA_012517155.1. Classification (GTDB taxonomy): domain Bacteria; phylum Bacteroidota; class Ignavibacteria; order Ignavibacteriales; family Ignavibacteriaceae; genus JAAYVN01. Next base: position 5,730 of record JAAYVN010000107.1, read on the forward strand.
GAGCCCAGATACGCCTCATTAAAAGGAATTATGGCTGCCAAGAAGAAAGTTATTTTAGAGAAGGAAGCTAACGTACCTGAAAGCAAAATCCAGTATCTGAGTTATAAATCTCCTAAAGCTAAATCAGGAGGTCAGATACTTGGTGCCGATGTAACGGCTGTTCCGGAACTGGTAAAAATCCTGAAAGGAGCAAGATAATGAAAAGAATAGTTGCTTTTGTTGAGCAGAGAGACGGAGTAATTAAAGGCTCATCCTTTGAGGTAATTTCATTAGCCAACCGACTCGCAAATCAACTGAATTCGGAATTTGTTGCCGTAGTATTTGGCGATCAGATACAGAATATTGAAAATGCAGGGAACTATGGCGCCGAAAGAATAGTACATTTTAAGAGTCCCGAAGCAGTCAATTACTCCCCAAAGACTTACAGGGACGCTTTACTTGAGTTAATAAAGAAAGAAGAGATCGGAATTATTTTAATGAGCAGTACAGCGTTGGTGAAGGATCTGGCACCGCGTCTTGCGGTTCATCTCGATGCTGCGCTGGTTTCAGACTGCACGGATATAAATGTTTCAGGTGAAGAGCTGGAGGCAACAAGACCAATATTTGCTGGAAAAGCTTTTGAAGTTGTTAAAGCTAAAACCCCTTATCAGATATATACAATTAGACCAAACATATTCCCTGCAGAAAAAGAAAGCAAACAAATTAAAATTGAAGAAATACCACTTGCCACGGTTGATCAGTCTATCGTCGTTCAGGAAGTTAAGAAATCTTCGGGAAAACTTGATGTTGCTGAAGCGAGTATTGTAGTCTCAGGAGGACGCGGGTTGAAAGAAGCCTCCAATTTCAAACTGATTGAGGAACTAGCCGAAGTGCTGGGGGGAGCAGTGGGTGCTTCAAGAGCAGTTGTAGATGCAGGCTGGAGACCTCACAGCGAACAGGTAGGACAAACCGGAAAAACCGTTTCTCCGAACATATATATTGCTTGCGGAATTTCAGGCGCCATACAGCATTTAGCTGGTATGTCCTCCTCAAAAACAATCATTGCAATAAATAAGGATAAAGACGCCCCTATATTTAATGTCGCGGATTACGGTATTGCAGGGGATCTGTTCGAGATTCTCCCCGAACTTACTCTGCAATTAAGAAAAGGGTTATCTTCCGAATAGGAGAGAAAAATGTTTGATAAAGTAGAATGTGAGATTTTTGGATTGTCATCTGCTCCGACTACCGGAGGAGCATATGCACTACTTCTTAAAGAAGTTGATGGCAACAGGAGACTGCCGATAATTATCGGAGCATTTGAAGCTCAGGCCATAGCAATGGCACTGGAGGGCTCAAAAGCTCCAAGACCGCTGACTCATGATCTGCTTAAGTCTGTAATTGATAACTTAAGCGCGAGAGTTCTTGAAGTCGTTGTAACCGAACTTGTGGATAATACTTTCTTGGCTAAAATTGTTGTGGAAATGAGCGGACTAACAAATGAAATTGATGCCCGCCCATCAGATGCAATTGCGCTTGCTCTAAGAGCCGAAGCCCCTATATTTGTTACAGAGCAAGTAATGGAAGTTGCAGCTTTCAAACCGGAAGCAGAAAAACCCGGAAAACTGGAAACATTTGAAGAGGATCTTTCAAAGGAGGGAAGTGAATCCGATACTGAAAAAAGTAAAGGCGGAGTAAAGACCAAAGAAGCCCGGATCTCCGCCCTGCAAAATATTTTACGGGAAGCAATTGAGAATGAGGATTACGAGAGAGCAGCAAAAATAAGGGATGAAATAAAGAAACTAAGTTCTGAGAATTAATTTTCGCTGAACACATGATCTCCTATTGCACATTCTCCGCATCTTTCTCTTGAGCAATAGTTTCTGAATAACTCGAGCAGTCCCAGGTAAATCACGGACTTATCGTATTGGTTTTCGATCATTAGTCCTTTTGCCATCTCCCGGACTATACTGTTATCCAGCTTAAGTTTGGAATTCGAAAATACTGATAATGTTTTTTTTGCGAGATCAGTTTTATTGAAGAGAAGAAAGTAAACATACATAAACGGAAGGATTACATTCAGGACTATTTCATCTGCCCTGTTAACTCCAATAAGCATTTTGTTGGGTGTTTTAGCAGGTTTATCCATTGTGTAATGTTTTTCCCAGAAACCTTCCGCCTTTTGCAGAAAACAATTCCTGACTGAATTAATAAGTACAGAATCAGAATTAATTTCCGTAAACTTTTTAACGAGCACGGAAATAAGTTCTTTATTCAGAATTGAATCGACAATCCTTGCCCCTCCGGCAACACGTAAAGTCGGGAAATTCTGCGGGCGCATTTTATAAAAGTGCCACTCCCTTTCATTAAGCGTATTCCCGTCATAAAATGTGCGCACAGAATGCCAGGTTTCAGTTATTTTTCTTATGTATGGGTCACCCAAATTTTTTTCGGCATACTTCCCGGCAATTCCGGAAATAAATAATAGTGAAGATTCGTAAGAAATAACTATATTTTCGTTAGAATTTACCTTTCTAAGGAAATTTAAATTAGCATACCGGGAAAGTTTTATCATGCTGTCTTTATTCAAAGGATAACCAAGGGCTTCAAAAACCGATTCATAAAGAAGTTGTTCCCAGATTGCCCTGTTATTGATTTCGTTATAAGAAAATTGCTTCTCGTAAAATTCTTTAGGGATTTCATACTTAAGAAAAGGTTCGTTTATCCCATTCTCCTGCAGATACAGCAATTCACGAATTCTTTCAATTAATCTCTCGCACTTTCTCTTAAACTTCTGCATACCAAGCTGGTGAATAAAATCCAGTTTAGCTTCCACGTTTGGTTGACTGAATACCCATTTGCAAATTAGGTGATCAGTTTCGTCACGGAGTGGCTTGTTTTCCGAGAAAGTTTTGAGGTCAGGAGGAATGTTTTTGATTAATTTATAAATATTAAGTGAAGGTATTTTCCGTCCACTCTCAGTATAAACATAGTCAGCATGATTTGTGCTGTTATTAAAATACAAATGAAGGATTACATGGTTATATCTTTTATTCCGTGAATGGCCATGGTATTTCCAATCGCGGTATTCAGAGTCAATCTCAACATCCCCCACGTACACAATATTACCGAATTTGATTCGGGCATTCTTAAAATCAGGACCAGCTGTATCGCTGTTCAATTCACCTCGATTAAGTATTTCAATTGTTTCTCCGGAAAAAGAATAGACATCTTTTTTCAGATCATTCTTTATCCAGTACTCATAAAGAAGACTTTCTTTATATACAATTGATGACTCTGGCATTATTAATCACTCCCCGATTCGTAAATAACTTGTTCTTTGGAAGCTTTCTTACCCAAAACATAGAAACAGGAAATAACCAAAGGATTCTCATCAATTATCATTTCCGATATTGAATATGTCCCCTCTTTAATCATATATAACTGATCATATTTCTTATTATTTACCAGGATATACAAATTAACTCTGGTTTTGTTAATGATTGAAATATTTACTGAAAAATAAAAACAGTTTTGCTTTGGAATCAATTTGTAATCGATTATTTTTACTGCCGGAAGTTCACAGGCAGGGATAAGATTTTCAAATGTAATCTGATCAGGAAAGACCGGTTGAAAATCCGCATCAACGAGATCTTCAATTTTGTAAATTACTTCGGAAGATTCTGTTTTTCTTTTCACTTCAATTAATAATGTATATTGCCATATCGAAAAATAGCGTAACATTCATTAAAAACCAAGAAAGGATTATTAATAAATCTTTTTTTAGCAGTTTTTTTCTGTTGTCACGGGGAGTGAAAATATGAATTCCAAGTTTAAAAGCTCGTTAGAAAATAGTAATTTGCAAATATATTTTTTAATTTTATTTGTATGAGAAAAATAAAAATCGGCATTGATGTAGGCGGTACATTTACTCACGCAGTAGCTGTGGATATCTCAGATTATTCCATAATCGGTAAATCGTGCATCCCCACTACCCATAAGGCTGCAGAAGGGGTTGCCCGCGGAGTGGTGGACTCTATGCTCCAACTTATTAACGACACTAAGATTGATCCGCAAGAGGTTATTTTAATTGCCCACTCTACTACCCAGGCAACTAATGCCCTCCTGGAAGGGGATGTAGCTATAGTGGGGGTGATTGGAATGGGCTCAGGTTTGGAAGGTAAAATCGCGAAAAAGGAGGCTAATCCAAAAAATATCGAGCTCTCTCCGGGCAAGTTCCTGCAAACCCGCTTTCAGTATATAGATATATCTGTTGAGAATTGGAAAGAACAGATTCCCGAAATTCTTTCAGAGCTTCTTAACCAGGGGGCAGAGGTATTCGTTGCATCTGAGGTCTTTGGCGTAGATAATACGGAAAATGAGGATTATGTTGTTAAAATTGCATCCGATATGGGCTTCAGGGCAACCGCTGCAAGCAGAATATCCAGGCTGTATGGTCTGAGAGTCCGCACCAGAACTGCGGTTATAAACGCCAGTATGATGCCTAAAATGCTTGAAACTGCAAATATGACTGAACTTGCAGTGCGGGAAAGCGGAATCTCCACTCCGCTTATGGTTATGAGGTCCGACGGTGGTATTATGGATATTAATGAGATGCGTAAAAGACCTATCCTGACTATGCTCTCCGGTCCGGCTGCAGGGGTTGCCGCGGCACTTATGTATGCCAAGGTTTCCGACGGGATTTTTGTTGAAGTTGGTGGAACCAGTACTGATATTTCCGTAATTAAAAATGGAAAACCGCAGGTTAAAACTGCTCAAATAGGAAAAAACAGACTTTTCTTAAGAACTCTGGATGTACGTACTTTGGGTATAGCAGGCGGATCTGTCCCGCGTTTGCTAAAGAATAAAATTATTGACGTTGGACCGAGAAGCGCTCACATTGCCAATCTTCAATATACTGCTTACTCCTCAGTGACTGAATTTAAGAACATTGAAATTAAATTTGTTCAGCCTCTGAAAGGTGATCCGGAAGACTATCTTGCAATAAATGTTGGTACTGAAAATCTACTTACTGTAACACCAACTGAGGCATCATATCAATTGGGACTGGTTAAAGAAACAGGGCATGGTGTTGGAAATGATTCTGCTATCAGGGATTGCTTCACCTCTTTAGCGGATAGATTAAATTCTTTACCAGACACAATTGCATCGGATATTCTTACTATCAGTGCAGAAAAAATCAAACCGGTGATTAAACAACTAAGCAGAGAGTATAAACTTGACGAGGACCTGATCCAGTTTGTAGGCGGGGGTGGCGGGGCTTCAGCTATTGTTCCTTTTACTGCCGGGTATATGAACCTTCCCTATAAGATAGCTGAAAATTCGGAGGTTATTTCAGCTATCGGAGCTGCACTTGGTATCATCCGGGATTCAGTTGAGAGAAATCTGATTAACCCAACTGATGCCGAGCTTTCGGAGCTCAGAAATGAGGCTTATAATTCGGTGATCTCGATGGGCGCCGTCCCGGATTCTGTGGAGGTTTCCATAGAAATTGATAACAAGAATAAAAAAGTAATAGCAACTGCAATGGGGAGCAGTGAAATGAGAACCCGGGAATTGGGAATAAAAGAACTTGATGAAACGGAAATAAAATCAATAGCTGCAATGTCGCTTAAAGTATCCCCCGAAGATATTGCGATTACCGCAAGTACTTCATTTCTTTATACATTGCTCTACTGCCAAAGAAAAACACATTTATTTGGGCTGATTAAGAACGATGTTAATAAACTTCGAGTTATTGACAAGGAAGGAACCATCCGTCTGCAATTGAACGATGCATTATCCAGACAGGTACTCCCGAAGGAGGTAAAAACTGTGATCTCGGCTCTTATTGCAAAGTTAACTACATACGGTGACGCAGGCGCACTCCTCCCGGATATTTTTATTCTGGTTGGAAACAAAATAATTGATATGACCGGTTTAGTTCTGGAGTCACAGATTTTATCTATGTGTGATCTGGAGTTGCAAAAGGTTAATCCGGAAGAGTCTGTAATTATAGTAGCGAGGACTAAAAAATGAGCGAACTTTTTAACAGCTTAAAAAATGGTTTGGTTGTTAGCTGCCAGTCTGAAGGGGACGATCCTTTCAACACTCCCGAAGGGGTTACACTCTTTGCCAAAGCTGCGGTTATGGGGGGGGCAGCGGGGATAAGAAGCCAGGGAATAGATAAATCCACAATGATTAAAAATTCTGTGGATGTACCGGTTATTGGATTATTGAAATCAACTTTCCCTGACGGAACTGTAAGAATTACAGGAAGTTTCAAGGAAGTGGAGAAACTGACAATTATTAATATGGATATTATTGCTGTAGATGGGACTTTCAGGTTAAGGGAAGGACTAACGGGTCCTGAGTTTATTTCTGCTATTAAAGAACGTTTTGATTGTGTTATTATGGCGGATATTTCCACTGTGGACGAAGCACTGGCTTGCAGTAATGCGGGGGCGGATTGCATCTCTTCCACTCTTAGCGGTTACACTCCGGAGACGGCCCATAAACCGAAATTAATTCCCGACTATGAACTGGTGGAAATACTCGCGGGAAAGGTGGATAAACCAGTATTTGCAGAAGGAAAAATTATTACTCCGGAGGCAGCATCTGAAATGATTAAACGGGGCGCCTGGGGAGTGGTGGTTGGAACAGCAATTACACGCCCGCGAGTTATTACGCAATGGTATATTAATGCGATGAAAGAATCTTTGGAATTATGAAACGGATTAACTTTGGAACAGATGGCTGGCGAGCACTTATGTCCACTGCTGATTTCTTGAATGATAATGCGCTCATTAATGTGGAATCTGTGGAAATTGTTGCCCAGGCTTTTGCAGACTATCTTAGGTATTCCGGGAAACCAGTTAACGGGGCTGCAGTGGGTTTTGACGGCAGAAGGAATTCGGAACTTTTTGCCGGTGTTTTTGCTTCCGTACTTTCAGGAAATAGTATTAATGTTTTCCTATCCGACAGGATATGCCCAACTCCCCTGCTCTCTTTTTATACAAAACATTTTGGACTTGATGCAGGAGTCATGATTACTGCTTCACATAACCCGCCGGAATACAACGGTATTAAATTCAAAGCCGCTTACGGAGGTCCATTATTAACCGAGGATACTCTTATGGTGGAGAAATTACTGGCGAAAAGCAAGGTTGTTCGAAATAACTCCCTCGTTTCAAAGGTTGATTTTTTTCCCCCTTATATTGAACATCTCCGTAAAGAGATTGATATTGAAATGATCAGCAAAAGCAAATTAAGTGTTCTGGTTGACTCTATGGGGGGCGCCGGGGAGAATTTAATTGAGTCGTTTTTTTCAAACTCCACTCTTCCCCATGATCCGGATTTCAGGATTAAAACAATTTTTGCCCCGGCAAATGAATTGTTTTACGGAAGGTTTGCTGAACCAATTGAAAAAAACCTTACCCCGCTTAAATCAGCATTGATGGAGGGAAAGTACTCGATGGGATTAGCTACAGACGGTGATGCAGACAGGCTTGGGGTAATGCTTGAGAATGGTGAATGGTTGAGCGCCCAGGAAACCATTCTGCTTCTGTCTGATTTTGCAGTTAATAAGAAAAATCTGCTTGGAGCCGTGGTGAAAACCTCCTCTGTCACGGACAAGATTTCGCAACTCTTTTACGAAAGAGGACGGAAGGTGTTGGATGTACAGGTTGGCTTTAAGTATATCTGCGAGGAAATGATTTCCGGCGATGTTGCTTTCGGAGGTGAAGAGAGCGGTGGTTTTGGTTTTGCTAATCATCTTCCCGAAAGGGACGGAATTTTTTCTGCTTTGATTTTTATTGAGATGGTAGCCGGTTCGGGATACTCCAGTCTCTCAGATTACGTAAATATCAAACGTAAGGAGTTCGGAAAGATTTTTTACAGCCGTATTGACCACCACTATTATGAAAAAGATATCAGCTTAAAATTACCCAAATTACTGGAATCCCCTCCAACAGAAATTGCGGGCTTCCCTGTTAAGTCTGTTCAGAAATTTTACGGGAGTCACAGGAATGTGAACGGAATTAAATTCTACCTTGAGGGAAAACCCCGTTGGTTATTAATCCGTGTTTCAGAGACAGAACCGATGTTTCGTTTTTACGCTGAGGGAGAGAATGATTCCGAGGTGTTTGACCTTTTGGAAACCGGTAAAAATCTGATTCAAGGAAAGAAAATAGCATTATGAATATATTTGCAAACCATAAAACTGCAGTGGATAAACTTTCTCAGCTGAGCGATGACTTCGTGCTTATCCAAAACCCCGACTATGTATTTCCTGAATATGAGGTAACTCCTCTTGCCCCTAAACTCACAGCCCCTTTACAAGGAACCATTGGCGTCGTGATGGATATGGATGGTACAACTACTACTACCGAGGAGCTTTGTATTTTTTCGCTGGAATACATGGTAAGACAAATGTCGGGTCTGTTAACTAAAGAGGTCTGGGAAGGTCTTAACCACAACGACTATCCATTCATTATTGGTAATAGTACAACCAAACATGTTGAGTATTTGATAAGCAAGTACCAGCATACATTCCAAAGGGATGCTATGCTGCGTGCTTACTTCTACTCAGTTATCTGGACTCTGAATCTGGGGCATGACGAAGGACGAAAAAAGGAAGTGCGGGATTCTCTTGCTGCCCTTAATTGCAAAGAACTTTTAGAAAGCAGGCATTTCGTTGATTTTCTTGCGATCGAGCATTCGCAGGCTGAAACTGATGAGTTTACCGATTTTATTAAGAATGTTTACGGAAACAGGATAAATCCAGCTTCATTTTCTGAACTAGTAAGAATCGGGATTGATATCTACTATCAGAAGTATCACCAGATCCTGAGAGATCTTGATTTAGGCAGGCGAGATGATATCATCGCAAGCCTTTCCTTTGAAAGCGGAAGGAAACTGATAGAACCAATGCCGGCGATAGGGATATTTATAGCTCTAATAAAGGGGTGGCTTGAAGATGATATTGTTAGACTTATTCCTCAGCTTCTTGACTCTTACAGGAAAAAAATGAATAAGGATTTTACCGTAAAGAATATGGACCTACTAAAAAAGGACCTTCTTGATACTTCGGATTATTTCAAAAAAAATCCCGCTAAATTGGCGGTAGTAACTTCGTCGATTGCTTACGAAGCTCAGATAGTACTGCAAGAGGTTTACAATGTACTGCAGGAAGAAGTAAGAGCATGGGAAATTTCTCACAGCCGAAAGCTGAAAATTGAAATGATGTTCAGCAGGTACAGGGAAATATATGACGGAATTATAACGGCAAGTGATTCAAACGAAATTCGTTTAAAACCCCACAGGGATCTTTACTCAATAGCTCTTCACACCCTTTCAATTCCAAAGAAAGATTTTAGTAAAGTGATTGGATTTGAAGACAGTGAGAGTGGTTCAATCGCCATCCGAGCAGCCGGTATCGGCAGGTGCGTTGTTGTTCCATTTAATCAGACTTCCGGGCATAACTTTAATGCCTCTTCACTTATTGCAGAAGGCGGTTTGGCAGAAGTAATATTAAAAAATTCGGAACTTATTTATGAATAAGAAATATCACGTAATTTCAAATACCCACTGGGACCGTGAATGGCGCTACCCTTTCCAAAGAAACAGGCAGATGCTTGTTGAGATGATCGATGAGGTCCTGAAAATTCTTGAGGATCACCCCGACTACCGGGCTTTCCACCTGGACAGCCAGTCAATTGTACTCGACGACTATCTTCAGATCCGCCCTGATAAACAGAACGCGATTAATGAATTCGTAGAGAAAAATAGACTTCTTATTGGTCCCTGGTACATTCTGCCCGATGAGTTTCTGGTAGGCGGGGAGAATCTGATAAGGAACTTGTTACTCGGCCATAAGACATGCAAAAGATTTGGAAGAGTAAGCAAAATCGGTTACTCCCCTTTCTCGTGGGGGCAGATATCCCAGCTTCCTCAAATTTACCGCGGATTTAATATTTCGCTTATTATGTTTTACCGTGGAGTTAACTCACTCGACAGCGATAAAGCGGAGTTTATCTGGGAAGGGGCGGACGGAACACGCTCTCTTGCTTCCCGATTTTCCACCATGCCGAGATACAATTTTTATTTCTATATCTACCGTCCAGTCATCCATAACGAGGATCCCTATACTATTGAACACAAATGGTCTAAAGAGGGAACCCTCTTCCACTTTGCCTCCTCTCCCCTTTATGATGAAGATTACTATATTATAAACGAACCGGATACTTTTTACGAGGAAAATATTGTACCCTGGGTTAAGAAACTTTCTGATTTGCAGGATAATGATTTTACGACTGAGAATGTTATCTGGATGGAGGGGCATGATTCCAGCGGTCCCAATGCCAAAACAGTCCGGATAATTGAGGATATTAAAAGACTGATACCCGGAATTGATCTGCTCCACTCAACACTTGAGGACTATCAGGAAGCTCTGCAGAAAAGCGTAGATACTTCAAAACTCCCTTTGGTGAAGGGAGAAAGGCGCAGCGCACAGTATGACAAAAGAAGCGGAAATCTTTACGGGCATGTTATTTCCTCCAGAACTTACCTGAAGATGGCTAACTTCAATTCCGAAAGATGGTTGCAGTACTACGCAGAACCGTTTAATTCTCTGGCAGGTGTTTTTGGAATGGATATTAACGATGGCTATCTGGACCTTGCATGGAATTACCTTATCCAGAATTCTGCTCACGATTCAATAGGAGGATGTAGCCGCGATTCCATACACGCAGATATGATATGGCGCTACAAGCAAATCGATGAAATTTCCACCGGAGTTTTTTCGCGTTCTATTAAGCATCTGCTTCTTAATACAAATACTGCTCCCCTTAAAAATAAGCATGACTTGTACATTACCGTTGTTAACCCCAGTTTCGTCCCGCGTGATGGTGTGGAGAAGGTTGTGATAGATATCCCTGAAGAGTTTGACAAGGGGGCTTTTACCCTCGTTGACGAATCGGGAAACGAAATCCCATTTCAGCTTCTCTCCGTAAATGATTCTCAGCCCGTGCTGGAAAGTTTGAAAAACAGGCCGATGTACCTGCAGATGAAAAGATATACAGGATTGGTGAAAGTTAGCGGAATTCCATCTTTTGGATTAAGGACTCTCTCCGTTGTCCCTAAAAATAGGTTTACGCAAATAAAAGTCAAAGGAAAAGTTCGTTTATCAATAGAAAAACGAATTATTGAAAATGATTTTTATAAACTGAAATTCAACAAGAATGGAACATTTAACATTCTTGATAAAAAGAGCGGAAAGCGGTTTAACGATCTTGGCTATTTTTACGATGAGGGGGAATCAGGAAATGCATGGGTGCATAAATCCGAATCCCCGATTATCACGACTCTTAATTCAAGACCGGAATTCAGCAATTTTTCATCGGGTGAATTGAAATGCTCAATAACTGTCTCCCACAAAATTAAAGTACCTCAAAACCGGTTAGTATCTTTTAAAAAGAAGGATGCAATCAAACAACGGATTCTTCTGACTGTGGAATTAACCGCAAATTCCTCGTGTATTAGTCTTTACGTCTCGTATGATAATCAGATTCTAAATCACAGGTTGAGGATAATGTTTCCGGCAAATCTTGCGGCTAAATATAGTTTCGCTGAGGGAGGATTCGATATCACAAAACGAGCTACCGAAAGACAGGAAACTGAAAACTGGGTGGAACAACCCCAATATGACTATCCTTTCCACCAGTTTGTTTGTATTCAAAATGAATCAAAAGGATTGGCAGTCTTTGGCAACGGCCTTAAGGAGTATGAGGTGTTGAACGACAAAAAACAAACTCTGGCAATAACTCTCCTGAAGGGATTTACCTACAAAATTGCTCCGAGTTCCCAGCAGGATTATTCACACGAAAATGGCTCACAGGTTTTAGGACCATTTGATTGCAAACTGGGGCTATATTTTATCGACACCGGAGGAACAGATTCTAAACTAATTACCGACAACGTTTATAATGCAGCTCTGAATTTCCATAACCCACTTCATCTGATTCAGCACGGAAAAACCGGTGGAACACTTCCCCTTTCGGTTTCTTTTATCTCGTTCAAATCGCTGACAATAAAAGTCAGTGCATTTAAAATATCTGAGGATGGTATGGGATTTATTCTTAGAATTTACAATCCTTCAGAAGACACACTGAATGAACAAATCCGCTTTGCTTTTCCGGTAAAAACAATTTCAGAAGTTAATTTAGAAGAAATTAATGAAAATGCACTCAGTTTCAGCGATGGGACTCTGGATATTTCTATTCCTTCAAAAAAAATAAAGACTTTAAAAATATGCATCAAATAATTTCAAGGAAAAAAATGAAAAAGTTTAGTTGTATTCTTCTTGTTTTAATTCTTAATATTAATTTATTTTCCTGTACTACAGCACTTATCTCAGGAAAAGCCACAATCGATGGAAGTCCCCTGTTAATCAAACACAGGGATTCAGATTATATGCAAAACCGGATGGTCTTTTTTAAGGATGCCAGGTATAGATTTATCGGACTGGTAAACAGTCCTGATGAAAAAAATCTGGAAGTTTGGGGGGGGTGTAACTCCGAAGGATTTGCGATAATTAATTCCGCTTCTTATAACCTGAAAGCAAAGGACGACAATACTGAAGAGGCCGACCGTGAAGGAATACTGATGAAGATCGCTTTGGGGAATTGTGCTACAGTTGCCGAGTTTGAAATGCTTCTTAATGATCTGCCCAAACCGCTTGGTGTAGAGGCAAATTTCGGAGTGATTGATGCACTGGGAAATGGTGCTTATTTCGAGACAAATAATTTTTCCTATACTAAATTCGATGTGAACGATACAAAAGTCGCTCCTCACGGTTATTTGATAAGAACCAACTATTCCTTCAGTGGCAGGAAGGACGAGGGCTATGGATATATAAGATATATGAGCGCCGAGGAGATGATATCCCTGGGAACCGCATCCAACAGGATAGATGTAAAATATGTTTTTAACAATTTATCAAGAAATCTGCGTCATGCTCTAACAGGCGAGGATCTTACAAATAACCTTAATGCAGCAAATGAAATGAAGTTCAACTTCTTCGAGGATTTTATTCCTCGTTTTTCATCCTCATCCTCCATTATGATCCGGGGAGTAAGAAAGGGTGAATCACCTGATTTTTCAACTATCTGGACAATACTCGGATTTCCCCTTACTTCCGTTGCCATACCTACTTTTGTATGTGGTGGTGAGAATCTTCCTAATGTGCTTGTAGGGGATAATACCGGGAATGCCCCATTGTGCAACTTTTCCCTTGTATTAAAAAATGATTGCTTTCCGATAAAAAGAGGTTCGGGGAAGAGATACATCAACGTCTCGGCTATTTTAAACACTGATAATACCGGAATCCTGCAGAAACTCAAACCACTTGAGCAGAGTATTTACGATAAGACAGACATTTATCTTAAAAAGTGGCATGATTCAGGGAGTGTTAAATCTATGGATATCAAAGAACTGTACGACTGGATTGATAATTCCATTCTTTCTTCTTACAAAAACTTGTTTAATGTAAATTAATAACATGGCAGCTAAAAAAAATCCAAGCATCAATGAACTTCCGGCCCATTTAAAAACAGGGAAATTCAAACCTGTTTACTTCCTTTTTGGCAGCGATAGTTACGGACTGAATAAGGTTGTTGAGCTTATTGAAAAAACTTTTGAGCCAATCATCAACTCAGAGTTCGATAGTAAGATCTTTTTCGGTTCGGATAGTACAGATGCGGAGATTGTCGATTTTCTGACCACATTCCCCTTCGCCTCGGAAATTAAACTCGTTATAGTTAAAGAGTTTAATAAACTCAAGGATCATAAACTGATAGATAGCTATATTAACAATCCCATGGATACTTCTGTGATGGTTTTGGTGTTTGAAAGCGAAGTTAAAAAGTTCGATACGAAATTCTATAAATCCCTGATCGAAAAAAACTGGCTTTACGAAGCAAATCTTCTTAAAGAGGAAGAACTTGCTAACTGGATTTTAAAATACTTCGCATCCCGCGGGAAGAAAATATCCCCTCAGGATGCAGGTTACTTAATTGATGTAACAGGAAATAACCGGGAACTTTTACAAATGCAGGCGGAAAAGATACTGACCTATGCGGGGACGGAATCCGAAGTCACCTACGAAGTAATAAAAAAGCATGTTTATGAAGCTCACAAATATACTGTATTCGACCTTTTCAATTATTTGAGTCAGAACGACAAAAAGAAATCGATGAAAATAGGCCTGCATATTGCAGAAGAGGAGGAGGTAATTCCGTTAATTGGAAGTCTGAACAGATTCTTTTCCGGAGTAGCTCAGGTTCCGGAACTTGAAAAAAGCGGACTTGACCAGGTAAGCAAAGGAAGAATTGTGGGGGGTAACTACTACTCTTATCCTTATTACGTTGCAGCAGCAAGGCTATATAATGCAAGTCGCCTTAAAAGAATTTCGGAGGCGTTGCTGGATGCTGATTTAGCGGCAAAATCATCCCAAAACTCGGTGTTGATCATTACTACTCTGCTCGCTAGTATTTTCAGTGATTAAACAAATTCACAGCTAATAAAAGCAATTTTTTATTACGAGCAAAGAAGTATAAATTTCTTTTTAAACAACTTTTTTTTACTTAAATTTATATTCTAAACATTACAATTAATTAATCACCGGTAATGACTGACTCAAACCAGGAAAAAAGAGAAAAACTGATTGAGATAAATCTCCGCAGGATTTTGAATGGGGATTTTAACCTGAAACTCAATGAGGCAAAAATACTATCAGAGGAAGCTCCATCTGATTACAGGATTTCCATAATCCTAGCTTATTCCCTGCTTGCCAACCAGTTTGCTCTGCAAGCTGCAAAAGAACTTGAAAAAGCCTCCGAAATCTCGGATGGAGATCCAGAAGTCTCTCTCTTCAGGTCGCTCTTCTTTTCTTATATCGGTCAGTATTCAAGGTCCGAGAAGGAGTTAATTCTCTATACAAGATCCTTACAATCCTTACCGGGAGTTGCCCATCATATGTGGGCAAAAGTCAAAGCATCCAGGGGTGAATTTACTTCCGCATTCAAGGAAATGGAGAAATCCCTTGAACTCAGGGAGATACTTAAACCCGAGGACAAAAAAGTTCTAGAGCTTTTCAAAGAAGCTGCCGGACTGGATAAGAAATTTCAGCAATGTTTGTCCAACAACGATCCGGAATCAAATAAGTATGTTCTGAATGAACTTATCTTTTCCTGCGAATGCCGGGAATATTGGTTCGCAATCTGGCTAGCAAATCAAATCCTGGCTGACATGTCTAAAACCGCGATGCATAAGGAAATTCTTATTATTCTTATCAGAACCTATATTAAGGCACAGCAGACTCATCAGGCAATTACTTTCCTGGATATTTACCGGGAACGGTTTGGCGAGGATGAATCTGCAATAATTTACAATGATGAAATAGATTCTCTCATTGTAAAGCAGATTGCTTTGGATCCTTTTGCCTTTAAGAACGAAAAAAAAACTAATTCGTATATAACCGGGGAGACTGAACGGGAAACAGAAGAAGAACTCGCTTTAGTCACTAATCCATTGTCACTCTTCTCTCTTTTTTCTGTTAACCTTTATAATTTTGTGGACGAACTTTCTTCTGGTCAGAAAACATACTTTAAAGAATTTAATACCAGAGAAACCAACTTTATCGGAGCTGATTTAGCCGTTAAAAATCCATTTTATAAGACAAAATCTCAAAACATTACCGGTTCAGTCCGGTGGTATAATAATCATGACTTTTATAAAGAGAGTGTTTTTGAAGTACAAGTGGAAAAGGAATGGGAGTACTTCCTCTTCTCACAATCATTTGGCTCAGAACATAAAGGTTTCTGGAAAAAAGGCACAGGCAGACTCGAAATATATCTTGCTAATGAACTTATCGGTAAACGGACTTTCATATTGGGTGATGAAAATATTAAGGAGGATTTAGAAACTGAAAAACCAAACCTCCCTACAGGATCTGCTAGCGCTTCTGATACATCAACTCAGGAGGAAGAACTAACTAAATCACTTGATGAACTGCTAGCTGAACTGAACTCCTTTATCGGTCTGAATTCCGTCAAACAATCCATGCGCGATTTCGTTGATTATCTTCAATTCCAAATGGAGAGAAAAAAATCGGGTCTTAAAAGTGAATCGGTAATTTCGCTCCACACTCTCTATCTCGGTAATCCGGGAACCGGCAAGACTACTGTCGCCCGGCTTATGGGAAAGATATTTCACGCCATGGGATTGTTAGAAAAGGGACACTTGGTGGAAGTTGACCGGAGCGCGTTGGTAAGTCAGTATATTGGAGAAACAGCTCAAAAAACCGATAAAGTCATCGAGGAGGCAATGGGGGGTGTTCTTTTTATTGACGAGGCATACACTTTATTCAAACAGGGTAATGCTCAGGATTTCGGCAAAGAGGCTATTGACACACTATTAAAACGAATGGAGGATAAGGCGGGTCACTTTGCGGTTATTGCCGCAGGTTATCCGGAAGATATGGAAGTTTTCCTTTCTGCCAATTCCGGAATGAAATCCCGGATTAATTTTACTTTTAATTTTGAAGATTACACACCCGACGAATTGATCGAGATTATTAAACGCTTCGCTGACAAGGAAGAATTCTGCCTTGCTGAAGACGCAATTGCTATGATTAAAAAGCATATTACTCTTATGTACCGGGGAAGAGATAAGACATTTGGGAATGCCAGATTAATGCGGAATATTTTTACCGATGCTAAAATGCACCTGGGTAAAAGGTACCTTCAACTCCCTCAGGAGGAAAAAACCAAGGAAGCTCTCTCCTTGATTTCCGTTGAGGATGTTGCCCCTATTTTCTGGGAGACTGTTGTTAAAAAAGCCAAATTGGAAGTTGATGAAGAGAGAGTTCAAAGTCTGATTGAAAAAATCGATGGTCTTGTTGGACTCACAAATGTTAAAGATGAGATTCACTCACTTGTAAAACTCGCCAAATACTATTATGAACAAGGAGAGAATCTTAACGAAAAATTCTCTGACCATATAGTCTTCACTGGTAATCCGGGTACAGGAAAAACTACTGTCGCCCGTCTTGTTAGTCAGATTTATTCGGCACTTACTATTCTACCAAAAGGACATTTAGTTGAAGCTGACAGACAGAAATTAGTGGCAAGTCATATTGGGGGAACCTCTGAGAAAACGAATCAACTGATTGATAGCGCAATGGGAGGAACTCTCTTTATTGATGAAGCTTATACGCTTGTTAAAGGCGGTGATGCTTCAGGTAGTGATTTCGGAACAGAGGCAATAGACACACTACTGAAAAGAATGGAAGACGATCGTGGAAAATTTATTGTTATCTCGGCAGGTTATACAGATAATATGTCCGACTTCCTGAAAAGTAATCCGGGTTTAACCTCGAGGTTTACAAAGTTCTTTAATTTTGAAGACTATACTCCCGATGAATTAATGCTACTAACTAAAAATATGCTCACTGGGAAAAGTCTTTCTCTTTCTCCTGAAGCCGAGGAAATGCTTGCTAAACATTATAACAACCTTTTCCGTGCACGTGATAAAAACTTTGGAAATGCACGTCTGGTGAGGAGCATTGTTGACGGAATTCAGAAACGACAGCTTTTAAGGTTGGTGGATAGCCATGCAGAGGAAAGAGATATTGAAAGTTACAAAACCATAAATTCAGAAGATATCAGACCTCTTGTGTCCACTCTAAAAAGTGAAACTAAAAGTAAGAGTTATAAGATTCGGGGTGACGATGAAATGCTCCAAAAATATATGGATGAACTCAACCATCTCACCGGACTTTTCTCTGTTAAGTCATCTGTTAAAAAACTTATTCAGGGACTAAAAGTGACCAGACTGCGCGAAGATCGTGGTTTGAAGGTAATTCAGAAATCACTGAATTCAGTATTCTTTGGTAATCCCGGAACCGGTAAAACCACTGTTGCACGATTGATAAGCAATATTTACAGGGAGATGGGAATCATTGAAAAAGGCCATATTGTTGAAGTGGATAGATCTGCTCTTGTAGCGACTCATATTGGTGAGACTGCCAAAAAGACTGACGAAGTAATCCATTCTGCACTCGGAGGCACCTTATTCATAGACGAGGCTTATACCCTTTACAGGGGTGGAAATGATTTCGGGCTTGAAGCGATTGACACACTTATTAAGCGAATGGAAGACTTTAGAGACCAACTCGTGGTTATCGTTGCAGGTTATACGAATGAAATGAAAGTATTCCTTGAAGCAAATCCCGGTTTGAAATCCAGATTCCCTCACTATTTTAGTTTCGAGGATTATACCCCTCGCCAAATGCTTGAAATTGTTTATCTGATGAGTGATAGAAATGGATATATTCTGGACGAGGGTGCCCTGCAACTTCTTCTTGAGATATTCAAAAATGCATATGAGCAGAGAGATAAGAACTTTGGAAATGCTCGTACAGTTAAAAACATACTAATGAAAGCTATTTCAAATCAGGAAGATAGAATTCTAACTATCGAAAACCCTACGGACGAAGACCTTATCACAATAAAGTTTGAGGATGTTGAAGCCGTAGATTTATCATCAGACTTATAAAAGGAAATATTATGAAAGACCATTTTCTCGTAGAAGCAATTAAAGAAGCAAAATTAGGACTTAGCGAAGGGGGAATCCCAATCGGATCCGTATTGGTTAGGGATGGGAAAGTAATTGCCCGTGGCCATAATAAGCGAGTCCAGGAAGGTAATCCGATGATTCACGCTGAGATAGACTGCCTTATAAATGCCGGCAGGATTGGGAGTTATAAAAATACAGTCCTCTATTCAACTCTTATGCCTTGTTATCTCTGCTCCGGCGCTGCGGTTCAATTCAATATTAAAAAAGTTGTTGTGGGCGAATCAAAAACTTTTCCCGGTGGCAAGGAATTTATGGAATCTCATGGAATAGAGGTTATTGATATGAATGACCAGGAATGTATGGATCTGATGACAGATTTTATTTCAAATAATCCCGAATTGTGGAATGAAGACATCGGAGAATTATAGGCGATTTCCGTATGAAAAAACTAATAGTTATTGATGCTCTTGCTCTGGCTTATAAAGCTTATTTTGCATTTTCCAAAAGACCGCTAACCACAAAATCAGGAGAACCAACCAGCGCAGTCTTTGGCTTTGTTAACCAAATAATCAGAATAATTGAGGAAATACAGTCTGACTATATTTTTGTTGCGTTTGACTCAGCTGAACCAACTTTCAGACACAAGATGTATGACCTATATAAAGCAAACCGGGCTGAAATGCCTGATGATATGATCCCCCAGTTACGACGCATCAAAGATATTGTCAACGCCCTTAACTTTCCCCTGCTTATTAAACCAGGTTACGAAGCTGATGACCTGATTGGTGCTCTGGTAAAAAAAGCTGAGAAGAATGATATCCACTCTTTTATCGTCTCCCCCGATAAAGATTTGCTTCAATTGGTCAACGATAAAACTCATGTGGTTAAAATTGACCGCAACACTAATGAACTGGATATAATTGACTCCTGGAAAGTACTGGAAAAATATAACTTCCAACCAGTCCTTATTATTGATTACCTTGCAATACTAGGGGACTCCAGTGATAACATCCCGGGTGTTAAGGGGATTGGTGAAAAGGGAGTTATGGAATTAATTCCTAAATTTGGATCAATAGAGAATATTTTTAATAAAATTGATGACGTTCCCCCCAAGCTTAAAAGCAAACTATTGGAGGGAAAGGAGTTAGCATTTTTATCAAAGAAACTCGCTACTGTTGATACCAGCGTCCCTTTGGATTTTTCACTTGACAAAATTCCAATCCCCTCGCCTGATTGGAAAAAGTTAGAAGTTATATTCGATGAACTGGAATTCAGAAATACTTATATCCGTCTTCGCAAACATTTTGACGAGGATACAAAACTCACCTCAGTGCAATCGAAAATTCCGACCCAAAAGAAAACCTCAACATCTTATGTACTTGTAAAAAATAAGAAGGAAGCTCAAATACTGGCAGATATCCTGCAAAAAAACGATCACTTTGTTTTCGATACTGAAACTAATTCGCTTGATACTCTAAACTTGCTAATTGCAGGGATCTCTTTTTGCTTTGACGATAAGCAGGCTTGGTTCGTAGCAGTCAATCCTTTCCCAACAACCGGAGATTTGTTTAGCGCGGACCTTTCCGACCGTCTTTATCTCAATGACTTTGTTACTATATTCAAGCCGGTTTTCCAAAACGGAAAAATTAAAAAGATTTGTCAGAACGGTAAATTTGATTTAGCTGTTCTTCGAAGTCATGGTATTAATGTCGAAAATTTCTTTTTTGATACTATGATCGCAAGTTATTTGATTGACCCCGATCAAAAACACAATATGGATGACCTGTCAAGAAAATACCTCAACCACACCCCTATCCCCTTATCAGATCTTATTGGAAAAGGTAAGGAAGCTGCGAAAATATTTGATGTGGAATTGGAACGCCTCTCTGAATATGCCGCGGAAGATGCCGACATCACACATCGCTTGTACAAAGTGCTTGAAAAAGAAATCAAGGATAACAATCTGGAAGAAGTGGCTTATAATATTGAGTTTCCGCTAGTTAACGTGCTGGAAGATATTGAGCGAACTGGAGTAAGAGTTGACAAGGAAGTTCTGTATAATATCTCCTGCGAATTATCTTCCAAGATCGATGATTTGATAGAAAGCATATACGCTAGCGCAGAAAAAACATTCAATATTAATTCCCCTCAACAACTTCAAAAAATTCTGTTTGAGGACCTTAAACTACCTGCTGCAAAAAAAACTAAAACAGGTTATTCGACTGATGCTCAGACTCTTGAAACTTTGGCAGATTCTCATCCTATTATTAATCTCCTGCTCGATTACCGCACTATCTCAAAACTAAAATCAACTTATACCGATGCCCTTCCCAAATTGATAAATCCATCCACCGGTAGGATTCATACATCTTATAACCAAACAATTGCTTCCACCGGACGCCTATCCAGCAATGATCCTAATCTTCAGAATATTCCCATCCGCACAGATTACGGCAAGGAAATACGAAGAGCATTCGTTCCCGCAGATGAAAATCATCGTATTCTAAGTGCTGATTATAGTCAGATTGAACTCCGTATAATGGCTCATTATTGCGGCGACGAGAGACTGATTGATGCATTCAGGCATAATGAGGATATCCACAGGAAAACCGCAGCACTTGTTTTCCGGGTCCCTCCGGACGAAGTTACGGCAGATATGCGCCGGAAGGCAAAAGAAGTTAACTTTGGAATTTTATATGGGATAGGTCCCTTTGGATTGAAAAACAGACTTGGGATAACACAAGCCCATGCCAAGGAGATAATTGATAATTACTTCCACACATTTCCCGGGATTAAAAACTTTATGAACAGCTCGATCGAGACAGCCAGGGAAAAAGGATTTGCTTCATCCCTGACGGGACGACGGCGCTTTTTAAAGAATATAAATAGTAGCAACGTTGCTATAAGACAATTTGATGAGCGGGTTGCTATCAATATGCCCATTCAGGGAACCGCCGCTGATATGATTAAAATTGCAATGATTAAAATATTTCGCTATCTTACAGAAGGAAATTTTAAAACAAAAATGATTCTTCAAGTCCATGATGAACTGGTTTTTGAGGTCCATAAAAAGGAACTGGAAGAAGTAAGCATTGTAATCAGAAAACTTATGGAAGAGGCAATGCCGCTTCAAGTCCCAATATTGGTAGATTTAGGCGTCGGCAATAACTGGATGGAAGCGCACTAAAAACGAAAAATTCTATTTATAAATAAACAACGAAACTCTATGTATATTATATTGTTCGGTTCTCCAGGCGTAGGAAAAGGTACACAGGCAAAAATTTTAAGTGAAAAATTGGGAATTCCCCATATATCAACAGGAGACATCCTGAGAGATGCAATTAGAAATAAAACCACGCTTGGTCTGGAAGCAAAAAAGATTGTTGACTCAGGACAGTTAGTGCCGGATGAAATAGTTGTCGGTATCATCCGTGAAGTTCTTAAAAGTGAACAAACAAAAAATGGGTTTATCCTTGATGGATTCCCCAGAACAGTTCAGCAAGCCGAATCACTTGAACATTTATTCAATGAATTAAATATTTCAGAAGTTTTCCTTATTCATATCACCGCACATACTGAAGAAGTTATAAGACGATTATCATTAAGAAGAAGCTGTAAACAATGCCAGGCGATATTGAATCTTAACGAAATTGAGAATCCGGAAGTTTGCCCAATTTGCGGAGCTATAAATTCACTCTACCAAAGGCACGATGATGAAGAGAGCGTAATAAAGGACCGTATAAATATTTATAACATCACAACATTTCCGGTTCTTGATTTTTATAAGGACAGAAAAAAGTGTTTAACTATAGACGGATTTCAGCCAATTGAAGCCGTTAATGCACAAATAATGAAGGAACTTAAACCGGATTAATACCTATTCCCACTTAAAAAATCTGATTTTGGGACAAAATTGATTTTTTCTCATTTCCGAAATATATTTAAAACTAGCCCGAGCAATACAAAATTGGTAAAACCTTCCCTTCTGCTTCCATTCCGCCCGGTTTTCCCTTCTGTTTTTAGGGGTACCCGGATGTTTCCAAAGGCGCTTTGAAACGGCTTGAGCAAACCAATAAACGCGACTAACCTAAAGGCGGAATATTTCCTTTGAGTTTACTTTTACTGTTTATTACCAAAATAGTAAAAGTATGAAATCGTCTTAAGAATGAATAAATATCAAAATATTATATTTAATAAAAATATGACCATTTAGTTTTATTTCTCAATCTTTTATTTTGTCAACAAAAGTTTCGAAACCTTTCTGATGCCACTCATCTCAAGTACACAATAATAGAAACCTGAACCTAATCCTTTCGCGATGAAAATGACTTCATATTCGCCGGCAGATTTGAATCCCCTCTCTATCATTACGACCTCACTTCCTAGGATGTCAAACACTTTCAGAGATATCTCTCCACTTTGTTTCAAACTATATTTAATCTTGGTGGAAGGATTAAATGGATTTGGGAATACTTGTAATCCAATTTTCAAAGGAACCTCCGTGTTTTCCAAACTCTGTGGGATATTTTGCGCTCCGGGTGTCGGTGGATTGAATTGCCAATTATTTGAGCCATCAGGAATCCTTGCAAACGATAGATTTCCTTGCTGCTGTCCAAAAGTAATTGAGTCCTGTACTGTGATTCCATCCTCAGCAACCAATCCTATGTACTCTCCCCCCGCTGATAATTTGAAATTTGTGTGTATTCCCGGTTGTCCGGAATTTTCATCACACCAGATTACCAAATAACTATGTGGATCGATATACAGATTTGGCTGGCTGAATCGCCACTTTATGAGATTGTCTTGTTTATCTGTTAAATACTTCCCTGTTAAGAGGATGGGAGAATTCGTTGAATTATAAAGCTCTAACCAGTCATCATATTCCCCCACAGGATCGGGAATAGCTCCTTCATTATCTGCCATAAATTCATTAATATATAATCCTTGTGTTGATGTGGATTGGGTTAGAAAACGCACAGGATCTTTCCTGGGGTAAATCATAGTCCTTTGAATAGCATCTGTAATCCTGATCTTAAAAGAGGCTTTTTTTCCCTCCCCAAGTGGAGGTATCTTCACAATCCATCTGTCTTTATCCCTAACACGCTTGCCATTGTTATCTGGGTCTGTGATCATCGTGTAATTCTCAGTCCCCGCTACTCCCTCAATACTTAAGGCAACTGCCATTTCCATTAATCCGTAAGTGCTGAAACCCGATGCCACAACAGTAATAGTATCTGTTCCTTTTGGATTTTTCGGAAAGAAATCAATTGAGTAAATTATTGGTTTCGCATTACGGTAATTAAGTTGTGTACCAATAGAATTATATCTATCTGTAAGGAATTGTTTAATCCCCTTTTTTACATGCTGATTTGAATAGGAAGTGCCATATGAGTTATAAAAATCATTCACATCAAATCCCCAGTCTTTTACTCTGAAAGAGTCCTCTATTGCAGCAGGAGCAATCATATCCCTAAGTGTATTTATCCTCTCCTCCCATACAGAAAGTTTAATGACTTTTTCCCTATAGAAGGAGATGAAATGTGTATATAAATCCCTGTACTGATCATTGACAAAAAGTTTTTCAACTAAAGGTCTTGAGCCGGCAGATACTCCTGGATCTGTGTAAGGATTTGCCGTTGCCCAGTTGTATGAAGTCCAGCCAATTCCAAATGTGTTATCGTAATCGTATGGAATAATCCGGAACTGATCGTTAAAGGGATGATGATAGAGGTAATAGTTGTTTGCAAGGTTCCAATATGCATCCCAGCTTCCGGTCATAATATTGAACGCCAGGTATTCAAGCACCTCACCTACATCCAGAAAATCCTCAAGGGAATCCGGCAGGGCTCCATCAGGAGTGTTATTGATAATCCCAATCAAGCGGACAAGTTTGGAGAAGTCACCCGTTTCCTCATTCTGAGTTAATTCATAGACCGGGACTCCGTTATTGTTAAGATTTTTATATACATTCGGATCAGGACCCCGCCACTTCAAATCTGCTGGATAGAGGCATTTCCACAAATTTCCAGTATCATCCGGATAATTTTTATTCAGGAATTCATCGTCAATATGCTCAACATTTATGTAAAGCCCGTAATATTTATTGTTAATATATACTCTAACATGGTTGGCACGCGAGGCGATTACCCCAAGTGTATCGAAAATTTCAAAGCATAATTTACTTCTAACTATTGAAGGATCATTATGTTCCCCGTTGAGATTAAGTTTATCCACACCATAGAATTCTCTCCCTTGAATAAAAGAATTAAAAGAAATTTTAAACGATTTCTTTTGACTGTAACGGGATGTGTTTCCCCTTAGCCTGAAACCTATTGAATCAATTGTCTCATCAATGTGATTATTCCTGAATCTGAAAATCGCATAATGCTCTGAATCACTCTGTACATTATTATAGATCCAGTTCAGGGAGGACGAATCAATGGTAATATCCACACGGGCAAGATAAGTATCGTCGAACACTTTCCACGAGAGATCATTCTGAGGAAATGACATAATTGACCACAATACTACAAAAATAAGCGTAAACCGAAACATTAGTACCTGCAAATATTTTTTCAAATTCAAATTATTAATATATAAATTTTAATGATTTAACCTAATAACTCCCTACAACCTCAATCCTTTGGGATATGGATTTATAGACGTATCTAATAAGTGAGAATTTAAGAATGTTTCTTGATAAATAGAAAAAAAATGGGCGTTTTTGTTCGATTTCAGCTATTTACGATAAAATAAATCGGTTTTTAAAATGGCACTTTATTTGCTTATATGAGGGCGATGTTCTAATATACTAAAAAGGAAAATTATGCATTCAGAAATATTTAAAAATTATACGCAAAACGATAAAAGTGCCATAATTCCCCTGCTGCAGGATGTCCAGCAAATTTACGGTTATTTACCTGAGAAAGTACTTCTGGAAGTAGCCAAGTTTACTGGATTAGCTTTAAGTAGGGTTTACGGCATTGCTACTTTTTATAATCAATTCCGGTTAACTCCCTTGGGCGAAAATATCATCAGAGTTTGTAGAGGAACAGCCTGCCACGTTAAAGGTTCTGCTAACATTCTTTATACACTTGAACAAGAACTCAAAATTCAAGCAGGTGAGACCACTAGAGATAAGAAATTTACTTTAGAGGTTGTAAGTTGTATTGGTGCTTGTAGTATTGCCCCCGTTATTACCGTCAATGATGATTATTTCGGAAGACTTACCACTAAAGAGATACCGGGAATTCTTAAAAAATATGCGAACAAACCCAAAGCTGAAACCAAGAAAGAAGGGAGTGCATCATGAATAGCTTCATAGGCTTATGCTGCAAAGAGTGCTGGCATACAAACGAAAAACCCTGCAGTTCTTTTATACAATGCTGCACAGAAGGTCCTCTATGCCATCACGACGAGAAATGTGCTGAAAAAATACGCGACTACAATAAAGTTCTGACTTTCCAAAAACACGATTTTCCTATCATCTGGATTGGTATGGGGACTTGCGGTTTAGCTGCAGGTGCTAAAAAAGTTGAGGAGGCAATTAAAAATGAACTTAAAAAATTAAATATTGAAGCCAAAATTCAACCGACTGGATGTGTTGGTTATTGCAGCCGCGAGGTAATTGTAGATATTAAACTTCCAGACGGGGACAGAATCTCTTACTTCGAAGTAACCCCAAAACTGGTCCCAAAACTCCTTAATACAGCCCTTGTTGAAAAAGGTGTTTACAAGGATAATCTTCTTGGTACTTATGGAACGGGAACAAAAGAAGTTCCGAATATTAGCCAATACCCCTTCTTTAAGAATCAATTGAAAATAGTACTTCAGAATTGTGGAGTAATCGATCCTGATTCTATCGACGCATATATTGCAAATGGTGGATTCAAAGCCCTAGATAAAGTCCTTAGACATATGCAGCCCCAGGACGTTGTGCACGAGATACTGGAAGCTGGTCTTAGAGGCAGAGGTGGTGGAGGATTCCCAACAGGTAAAAAATGGGAAATGGCACTGGATCAGAAATCAGATAAAAAGTACTTGATTTGTAATGCCGACGAAGGTGATCCGGGGGCATTCATGGATCGCTCCGTACTTGAAAGTGATCCATTCAAACTTATTGAGGGAATGTTAATTGGCGGATATGCGATTGGTGCTACTGACGGTTATATCTACTGCCGCGCTGAGTATCCAATGGCTATTGATAAACTTACTCATGCAATTAAAAAATGCGAAGAGTATAGTTTAATTGGTGATAATATTCTTGGATGCAAGTTCTCATTTCATCTAAAGATTAAAAAAGGCGCTGGAGCTTTTGTCTGCGGCGAAGAAACTGCTCTAATGGCTTCAATTGAGGGTAAAAGGGGTATGCCCAGACCAAGACCTCCTTATCCGTCAGTATCAGGATTATTCGGAAAACCCTCCGTGGTTAATAATGTTGAGACTTTTGCAAACGTTGCACCGATAATAAATAAAGGCGCTGCCTGGTTTAATACTGTTGGAACAAAAAACAGTAAAGGTACAAAAGTGTTCGCATTAAGCGGAAAGATTACAAACACTGGCTTGGTTGAGGTACCTATGGGCGTAACTCTAAACGACATCGTTAACGTTATTGGT
This sequence comes from Ignavibacteriales bacterium, assembly GCA_012517155.1. Taxonomy (GTDB): domain Bacteria; phylum Bacteroidota; class Ignavibacteria; order Ignavibacteriales; family Ignavibacteriaceae; genus JAAYVN01. Next base: position 32,961 of record JAAYVN010000107.1, read on the forward strand.
GGTGGTATTCCTAATGGCAAGAAATTTAAAGCTGTACAAATCGGCGGTCCTTCGGGAGGTTGCCTCCCACAGAGCGTTATTGATACTCAGGTTGATTACGACTCTCTGAAACAAGTCGGTGCTATGATGGGTTCAGGTGGATTTGTGGTAATGGATGAAGATACTTGCATGGTTGATATCGCTAGATTTTTCCTTACTTTCATTCAAAGCGAATCATGCGGTAAATGTGTTCCTTGCAGAGAAGGTACAAAAAGAATGTTGGAAATAATCGAAAGAATCCCGAAAAGCTATAAACACACTAAGGATAAAATCGAAGAACTTAGAAGATTCAAAGGTATTGTTTATCTCCAGAGACTTTCAGAAGTCATTAAAGATACTTCCCTTTGTGGACTTGGACAATCAGCTCCTAATCCGGTGCTTTCAGGTCTTCACTACTTCAGGGAAGAGTATGAACAGCACCTGTATGAAAGAAAATGTAAAGCGGGAGTTTGTAAAGACTTGCTTACTTACACCATCAATAATGAACTTTGCGAAGGATGCGGAGTTTGCGTTAGAAAATGCTCTGCAGATGCAATTGTAGGTGAGAAAGGCAAAGCCCATTACATCGTTCAGGATAAATGCATTCAGTGCGGTATGTGTTTTGAAGCTTGTAAATTCTGTGCAGTTATTGTTAATTAAGGAACGGAGATGAAAATGGTTGAACTCACAATAAATAAAATAAAAGTAAAAGCAGAACCGGGAATGACAATTCTTGACGCTGCGAAATCAGTCGGGATATCCATCCCGACATTATGCCATATGAAAGACCTCTTCCCTACCGGAGCCTGCCGTATTTGCTCTGTAGAAGTGGAAGGACAACGAAATCTCATCCCATCATGTGCTTATCCTGTTTATGAAGGAATGAAGGTCGAAACAAATTCTTCAAGAGTCTTGCGCGCAAGAAAAACTATCGTTGAATTGCTTATCGAGAACCACCCTCAGGACTGTCTCATATGTGTCCGGAGCGGTAATTGTGAACTTCAGAATCTCTCGATAAAGTACGGTGTAAGAGAACACAGGTATGCGGGAGAATCCCGCCAGCACGCTGTTGACCTCTCCTCCGCTTCGCTGGAAAGAGATCCTGCCAAATGTATTCTTTGCGGCAGATGTACAAGAGCTTGTAACGAGATCCAGAAAATCGGCGCAATTGACTTCACTAACAGAGGATTCAAGACAATAGTGACTACCCCTTATAATAAAGGACTGAATGTTAGCGACTGTATCCTCTGCGGCCAGTGTATTTTGGTTTGCCCCACCGCCGCATTAAGAGAGAAAAGTGCAATGAAAGACGTTGCTACAGCTTTAGAGAAAAAAGGCAAATTCACTGTCGCTCAAGTAGCACCCGCGGTGAGAGCTTCACTGGGCGAGGAATATAATATGCCCCTCGGTACAGATGTAACCGGTAAATTGGTTACTGGCTTAAGAAGATTAGGATTCAAAAAAGTATTCGATACGAACTTTGCGGCTGATCTTACTATCTGGGAAGAAGCTAATGAACTTATTCACAGAATACAGACTCGTGGTATTTTACCAATGTTCACAAGTTGTTGCCCCGGATGGGTAAAATACCTTGAACAAAACTACGGAGATCTTATTGGACACGTATCAAGCTGTAAGTCCCCTCATGAAATGCTTGGTGCAGTTACTAAAACATACTATGCAAAAAAGATGGGACTCGATCCTGAAGATATTTTCGTTGCCTCTATAATGCCTTGCACCGTTAAGAAATATGAGTCCGAAAGACCCGAACTTTCCGGAAATGCGATGCAGGATGTTGATGCAGTGCTGACAACAAGAGAATTAGTTAGATACTTCAATCTTACAGGTATTGACTTTGACGATCTTGATAGCGACGATTTTGACAGCACTCTTGGTGAATCCACTGGTGCTGCCGCAATTTTTGGAACCAGCGGTGGCGTTATGGAAGCCGCTTTGAGGTATGCTTATTTTACACTGACTGGTCAGCATCTCGATATTCTTGACTTTGATGCTGTTAGAGGCTTGACAGGAATTAAGGAAGCTTCGGTAGATATTAACGGTTTAACACTGAATATTGCTGTGGTGAATGGAATCGGGAATGCAGCTCAGGTACTTGATGAAGTCCGGGCAGGAAAATCAAAGTATCATTTTGTTGAAGTAATGGCTTGTCCTGGAGGTTGTATCAATGGCGGCGGTCAGCCAATCCATCAGAAACAGGACAAGGTTATCAAACGTATGAAAGCACTCTATGAGATAGACAAGAAGATGGTTAAGAGACGTTCTTATGAGAATGAGCATGTGAAAACTCTCTACAAAGAGTTTTTCGGAGAACCAGGAAGTCATAAATCTCATGAGATATTGCATACCACTTATCAGGATAAACGCAAGATCAAATAGAACCAAAGAACAAAATATAAAAGACACGCTCTGGCGTGTCTTTTTTTATTTAAATCAACTTGTATTTCTCGAATATTAACGTTTTATTTCTATTTAGAAATTTGGAAATTATGGAAAATCAGGACAAAATTAAAAATATAACAACCAATCGTAAAGCAAGATTTGAATATTTTATTCTGTCAACTTACGAAGCGGGTATTGTTCTTCAAGGAACCGAAGTTAAATCCCTCCGGGCTGGAAAGATCAATCTTGTGGATAGTTATGCCATATACAGGAATAATGAACTCTGGTTGATAGGTACTCACATAAGCGAGTACACTCAGGGAAACATCAATAATCATGAACCAACCAGGGACAGAAAACTTTTGCTAAACAGAAACGAGCTGAGAAAATTATCTGCCAAGTCAAGCGAAAAAGGACTTACGATTATCCCTCTCTCTCTATATTTTAAAAACGGGAAAGTCAAAGTGGAACTCGGCTTGTGTAAAGGTAAGAAAATTTACGACAAACGCGAGTCTATTGCAAAGAAAGACCAGAAAAGAGATCAGGAGAGGCGCGATCATAATTAACTTGATTTCTTTAAAGTTTTTATCTTATTATTTTTTCCATATATTTGTGAATAATTTTTTTATTTATAACAACCCCGAAAAAAATTAATTATTTAGGAGTCACCAGGAAAAATTGAAAATTCACTTCCCCCCAATTAATGAGCAGATGGACCTCATAAGAAGAGGCGCATCAGAAATAATACCGGAAGAAGAACTGCTTCAGAAATTAGAAATTTCTCGTAAAGAATCCAAACCTCTGAAAATTAAATTAGGTTGCGACCCAAGCAGACCTGATCTGCACATTGGTCACGCAGTTGTTCTAAGAAAACTTGCACAGTTTCAGAAACTGGGACATCAAGCAATTTTGATTATCGGTGACTTCACCGGAATGATTGGAGATCCTTCGGGCAGAAATGCTACAAGGCCTGCATTAAGTCTTGATGAAACTCGTCAGCATGGTAATTCGTATTTCGAGCAGGCATCAAAGATCCTTGATAAAGAAAACACAAAAATAGTTTACAACTCCGATTGGCTCGGGAAAATGTCTTTTGAGGATGTCATAAAACTTGCTTCCAAATATACCGTTGCAAGAATGCTCGAACGCGATGATTTTACCAAAAGATATAAAGCAGGTGAGCCGATTAGCATTCACGAATTTTTATATCCGCTTGCGCAGGCAATGGATTCCGTTGCTATAGAAAGCGACGTTGAACTTGGTGGAACCGATCAGAAATTCAATCTCCTTGTTGGAAGAGATATTCAAAGAGAATTTGGCATGAAACCCCAAGTTATCCTTACTATGCCTTTGTTGGTTGGGACTGATGGAGTTGAGAAGATGAGTAAATCTTATAACAACTATATCGGCATTTCCGAGGAACCAAACAATATGTACGGAAAAACTTTGTCAATTGCCGATTCCCTGATTTACACATACTTTGAGCTTGCAACAGACGTTTCCAAGGAAAGACTAACAGAAATTAAAACAGCTTTGTCTGATACAAAAACCAATCCCCGTAATCTGAAGCGTGGACTCGCCAGAACTCTTGTATCATTATACTACAACGACGAAACCGCAATTAATGCAGAACAAGAATTCGATAAGGTGTTTATTAAGAAAGAAACACCGGATGATATTCCTGAATTTGACTATTCGTCGCACCCGAAGTCTATTAATCCTGTTGATCTACTTATACTTACTAACCTGTCTCCATCACGGGGTGAGGCAAGGAGATTGATCCTTCAGGGGGGGGTTTCGGTGGACGGAAATAGAATTGAAAACTTAAACACAGAAATAAATATAAATCACGGTACAGTAATTAAATTGGGAAAAAGAAGATTCTTAAAACTGACCGTTAATTAACATATAATAAATTTCCGTCCGATGCGGAAATGAAAGGAGATGACGTATTGTATGTACCAACCAAAATATTCTTTACAAAAGGCGTAGGAAGACACAAAGATTATCTTGCCTCATTTGAGCTTGCTCTCAGAAATGCGGGTATAGAAATCTGTAATTTGGTAACCGTAAGTAGTATTTTCCCTCCTCACTGCAAAAGAATTTCCAAAGAAGAAGGACTTAAACTTATCAATCCGGGACAGATTACGTATTGCGTAATGGCAAGGAATTCCACCAACGAGCCAAACCGTCTAATTGCATCCTCGATAGGAGTAGCTCTCCCCGCAGAACCGGGTATGTATGGCTACTTATCTGAACATCATCCGTTCGGAGAACCGGAAAAAACTGCAGGTGAATATGCTGAGGATCTCGCCGCCACTATGTTGGCGACTACTCTTGGTGTTGAATTTAATCCTGATACTGATTGGAGTGAGCGGGAAAATATTTATAAGATGTCGGGTAAAATTGTGCGCTCCTTTAATATAACACAATCAGCCGAAGGAGATAAAACAGGAATCTGGACGACAGTCCTGGCAACTGCCATTCTACTCCCCTAATTTTTTTAAGGCTGTCCAAAGGAACAGCCTTTTTCTTTTTTAGACCATTCCTTCATATATGTCTTTGCAATCCTCACAGACATCCCGGATGAGTTTATTGAGTTGGGTAATCTCTTTCTCAAGCTCCGCAAGGGGTTTAGCAATTTTTGTCATCAGGGCAGGGTCTATCTCATTAATTTCAAATCCTTTGCGAAAATCATTTACAAATGGATTTAGATTATTTTTTAATGTGGTCAGATTGTTTAGCCCTTTATAGATCATCTCGTGGTAATAAGTTACCTGTTTCATCGCTATCTCCTTATAGTGTGAAAATTATTAATTTATAAATTCAATAATTCTGCTGATTACCTCACCTCTCTCTTTTTCCTCTAAAAGATTATGCCCTGAGTTTCGGAACTCCGTGTATATATACTCAAACTTTCTTTCTGCCAACAGCTTTCGTACCTCTTCAGGAATTACAGTAGTATCGTTTTTTCCGCATATAATCAATACTTCGTTGCGCTTGATTCTTTCGTAATTTAGATCCTCCAACAGAGACCACAACTCCCTTACTATTGATAGAGGGAATACTGGAATGGCGAAACGTCTTGAAGTTCCCATCATTTCAAGTTTCGATGCGTTCTTGCTCCCCTCTTTTGAAAGAACCGGATTGAAGTAACTCAATAAATTCCATATATATCTGTTCCGGATAAGTCTACTTCCCCACTTGTGATCATCTTTAATCACCAGATACGGGGAAGTCAGTACGATCTTGTTTATTTCCCGCATGGATGCCAGATGAAGCGCAAGCAGTCCTCCCATTGAATGACCAACCACACTTATCTTGCTGCTGATCTGCTTCAGGAGATCATATCCGTAAACCACATCCCTTAACCAATCATTATATTTTATCTTCTGAAGGAGATGAAAATCATCTATACCAAAACCCGTTAACATGGGTGCGTAATAGGTGATGTTTTTTTTCTTCATCTCCTCAACCAGAAAGCGGAACTCACTGGAAGAGGCTGAAAAACCATGTATCAGGAGTACTGACTCCCCCTCTTTGTTCCCCGAAAAGTGAAAATATGGATGCACTTCAGCAAAGCCACCTATTTTCTCGATCCCTGTAAAATACTTGAAATATTTTCTCGCCTTCTTGATTCTGTTTATAGAGATAAATTTCTCTGCAATAATCAGAAGAATAAGAATCGCTAAAATATTAAGAAGATAATCGGAAAACATGCTTAAATACTAAATATTTGAATTTATAAATTGAAAATAGTGAAAAAATCCCGTTCTGTCAATATCAATCAGACATTGATTGCTCCCCCGTGCTCCGCTTAAAACTTTATTGGGTTATCGAAATACGAACGTCGAGACCTGCTTCAGTAATTGTAGAAGGAGGAATTCTCGCTGCTCCTTCAGGTGTAACCGAGGAGTATTTATAAAATATTGAAACGGTAACCCGGGAAGATATGATATATTTTATTCGCGGTTCGAGAGTTGAGCGAACAGTTCCATCCTGAGGAGTACCCTCTTCTTTGAAATTTTTCATCTCATAAACAATATTACTGTTTGTAGTATTGCTGTAAGAAAGCGCAAACTCAATATCATTTTTGAGTGCAATACCAAACAATGGTAAATCAAATCCGGTCTTAGAATAGTTTATTGAGAAGCCAATTTCTCTCGAAAATGTTTCGGTAATATTCTTTGTGGTTACTCCGAGATCATAGCTTGAACGTACTCCGTATTTCAAGTTTCCTGAGAGATTTCCCCCCCATAGCTCGTTAAACGTAACGTTAAGTCCAATTAAAGGTGAAAATCCAAATGAAACCCTCTGACTTTGAGTAACTTGCTTTCCGTCCGGTAAAAGTTTCCAGCTTTCGGAATAACTCGAAGTGTAAGAATGATCCATACTTACGCGCTTCGCAAAACTCTTGAATACGCTCATCTTTTCAAGACCGTCCCACGTAAGTCGCCAGTTCGCTCTTGGAATGTAATTCATAAATTCCTTTAAGAACGGAACCTTGGTTAAGAATGGCAATGTTTCGAATCCCTGCACAAAAGCATTCGAGAGATTGGTTGCAGCATCAGGATCATCAGGATTATAAAGTTCATGAACTTTTTTTATACCACTATCGAACATTGAGAAAAGAAGAACAGGTGGTAAAGTGATAAATGATCTTTCAATTTTTCCGGAAGATGATATATTTTGAATTGATACACTTCCATCATCATTTGTTTTTAATTGAGTGGATTTACTTAAATCCCACCCGATTTTCCAGTTCAGATCAATCTTAGCCCCTTCCCACAAAGGTTTTGAGGTCTTGAAGTCAATCGAATTCTTCTGGGTATAATTATCGGTCAAATTACTGTTTTCCATGTGGGCTCTGGGACCAATATCTGTACCCAGTCCAAGCATATAAAGTCTGGATGGACCTTTTTCAACATCATACTTAATCCCCCAGAAATTACTGAATCCGGATAATGTTCCCTTAAGACCACCTGCAGAATAAGAGTTATCATTTGAAAAATTAATACTTATCGACTCGTAATCGAATAGAGCTATTTTCACGAGGGTTTTCATAAACATCAGGGCATTTTTCAATACAGATGGCTTCTTGACTAGATTTGTCGTATCAACCATCGTCGAGTCAGTAAAAGTCGTATCGGTAGTTTCAAGAGTTTCCCTTTCTTTTTTTAGAACCTCTTGTTTCTCCATCCATTCCTTCAACTCTTCCTCACTCAGATTATCAGGGATCTTCATCTCTTCTTCTTTTTTCTCTTGATCTTCAAAGTTGCGTACCCTGCTGTTTTGAACTGGTGGAGGAGGAGCGATTTTTGTATCCTCAGGATCCTCTGCAAACAAAGGTGCTGTCAGTGCCTTTAAGCGTAAGGTAAGGGATACTTTAGAACCACTTCTGAAACCTGCTGATCGACCAAGTACCTCCTGTCTGAAATCATTCTGCCAGCTATACTGAACATTGTATCCCATGTTCAGAGTAAAAAACTTATTTAAATCCCAAAGAGTGGGTATCCTGGGTGATGTTCTGAAATCCAGAGTTTGAGAATAACTGTAATCCCGTCCAAAGAAACCACTGTTTACTATATCCCTCCAAACATTTTTTTCGCTCTTTTCTAAATTCCTTTCATCTGTCTCAAGATATGTCAAAGAAGAGTTTACATCCACAGAATAATTTGCCGACAAATTCAGGAAACCATTCTCGCTGAACTTCCATGCCAATGTAAAACCACGTGTTGCTGAAAAATCACGATTAGTAGTTGTGTCCGGTTTATTGTTATTTATTGGTCTAGTTATGTTTGTTCCCTTGCTCCTCTTCGCCGTTATATTCCAAGTAAAATTTTGCGGAGTATAATATAACTTAACATTTCTGTAATCTATCAAAAGGGATATTACGCTTCCAAGTACCGGTACGTCTGCCGGATAGAAATGATAGTCCTGACTTATGTTTACACCATATGCGATTCCTGCATTCCATATCCAGCTTTTGTTAGATTCAACAGAGGGACTTCGAGAAAACGACTTATTGTAGTTAAAATTATATGTCAGGCTGTTAAACGTATCTCTAATAAACCAATGTTCAATAGGTATTACAAGTTTAATCCCGGAAAGAGTCCATGAGTCGGAAGTAGTAACGCTTTGAGTTTCCATTCTGATCTGCTCAGCTGTTTTGTATCTGGAATTCTTTACAGCCTCTTCCACACGTATATCGGTTTGTGGCATATATAGTGGTTTGCCGACTGATTCAGTGTGAGAGTAATTTAAGCGCAAATTACTTCCCGTAAGGGGCAATGGAATAAACTTAAGTAGATTTGCATCAACACTCACGCCCCATGCCCTTTGATCGACTCTGGATCCAAACCTATCTGCTAGTCTATGAAAGAATGGATCGGTTTGACTCAAATTAAGATTTAGTGTTAAAATATCCGCAAATTTTATTGATGTTGAACCACTGTATGCCCAACCGGGAGTATCATCTGCTCCAATTACACGCAGTTCATTCACCCAGATTTCCCCGCTCACTGAAGTTTGATTAACTGGATTTTTTTTGTTCATTATGCCTATTGAGAGAAACTTGATATTTGTAAGACTCGGATTCCCCTTAATACTGTATATAACCTGTTTCCCTGTAGGAAGTGTCGCAGTATCTGAAAAAACTGTGTTTGTCGATCCAGTATCCCTTGCCTGTTTTATAGAGGTTATCTGGCTGAATACAAGACTCACCTCATCATTCCAACCCTCCTCAAGTATCTGGCGGTATTCATAGAAGTTGTTTGAATCAGCTCCAAATTTGAAGTACACGTCCAGACCTTTTGTCTCCTGATCTCCATGCAAAAAGAGTTTCATCTCAGAATAATTGAACACGTCCAATGGTCTTGGGAGGTCTTTATATGCCTCTCGTTTATCTCCATATTTCAAATCTTTCAAAATTAAATTAAGAGACTGTTCATTTCTATATATTTCTTCATCGGGACGACTTCGGTCTCTTTCTCTGCCTACTCCCTGAGGACTTTGATAGACTTTAGGATTATCTTCTATGTTAATTACCGATATTGAAAGGACTTCATCTTCCTTGTCAATTTTTCGCCACTGATTTCCGACAAGATTAAGTTCTGTGATTCTCAGATGAACCAATGAGTCGGTACCGGTTATAAAAAGTCTTACAAACTCAACAAAACTCAAACTTGGAGTACCAACCTGATCCCGAAAATCTTTTAACGGGATTCGGTACAGAAACCACTCTTCGTTTCCCCCCCCCACTATATAAGGATTTATTGTGGAATCAGGTTCAATCGGTATCTCATATCTGAAATAACTATTCAGCTGATCCAGAGTTCCATTCCTGTTCAAATCCTCTGTATCAGGGAATCTACCAACGTCGGTAAGAGCGGCATTCCCCTGAGTTCCGTTAATACTCTTAAAATCATAAATACTATACTTTGTCTTTGCTCCCGATACGTAAAAGAAATTATCCCCCGAAGGATCTCCTAACTGAACTCCCGGAGGTAGCAGATTTTGTTCACCGGCATCATTCAATCCATCAATACCAAGATCCTCCCCTTCATCAATAAGGTCGTTCCTGTTAATGTCCTCGGTGTTCAATTCGCCGTTTGGAATTACATCTTCGGAAATTTTACCAAGATCAATATATATCTTTGTCCCTGGACTATAACTTTTAGCTTGCATCCAGAATTCGATAAACTCAATGTTCTGAGCTTCAAGGTTACTGGCCGTGGATGATAGAGTCTTCATCATACCGCCGTATACCAACGAAGGATCCGATATAATCGGATTGTAGTTATACGTTCCCGATTCGACAGGATTAAATACATAGTCAAGTACTGTGATTTGCTGATCGCTTTTCGCCACACTTTTATCAGGCCAAATTACGTTTACATCAACATCCGAAGGAAGTATGTTGAACCACCAGCTCTTGCCCTTATACCTGATAGTCGATGAATCAGGTAAACTTGGAATACGTGTTAATCTTGAAAGCTTGTTCGGAGTACTTAGGTCCTTCCATGATGTGTAGGAAATTCCAATCGGCAGCACAGTTTTTGAGGCTTCAAAATCGTCTATGTACGCAATACTTTTTCCGTTGTCCGATTCAATAGTACTTTTTTTAGTGTTCGGATCGGGATTCATGTAGGCGAACTCACCTCTTAGAGAAATAGTGGACATTTCCCTGGTACTAAAAATATAATCAAGTGCCTTGGTTAAAAATGGAAGATCTGCAGACGTAGAAAAGTCCATTCCATATATCGCATTACTCAGCGGTTCATCACCAATTCTTACTTTATCACTTAGAGTTTGCTGAGTAAGACTAAGTGCAGTAAAACCGAGTTTTGTTCGCTTGGAGAAGTCAATCTCGCCCCGCATGCCGAAAAGTGTCTTCGATGCAAATTGATAAAGGTCATTTTCTTCATACGTGATTTTCAGATTTGCTCCCGGAACCAAAGCGGCGTCATTCCTTATCGTCAATTGTCCCACATTATAGTCAATATAGTAATCAACTCCGGGAGTAAGTTCCCTACCGTTAAGAAGAACTTTCACAGAATTTTCAACAAGATTAAATCCAAGACTGTAAGTAGACGATGAAGAACCTGAAGATTTACCCGTGATTACCCACTTGTCCTTTACTTGATTTTGTTTTGCGAAAACCACTAGCTTGTCGTAAACATCATTATACCTGAGTGAATCATAATCAGGCAAAACACTCAAAGCCCCTGAAAGGCTTCTTCCGAAAGGCTGGAGGACAGGGAATATTACCTCTCCGGTTTCCGGAATAATGGTTTTATCGGGTAAAAAGTCAAATAGTCCGTCAGGATTAGGATTGTTTCCAGCATCAAGATAATCAAGTCCAAATGCATTCAGCAATTTAACACTACCTAGTACTGACTGTAGTTCCTGTCCCGGGACATCATACTTAATATCCAACTCAAAGCCATCTTTGTTTATATTTCTTGGACCGAGTGGATAAATATTCTTTAGGAGCAATTGCCAAGCGGTAGTGTAGGATGGTTGCAAGTTTTCAGGTTTAACCAGTTTGAGGATCATTCGTTGTGAAGTATCGCTCCCAGCTTCAGCTATAAAATCGCCGTAGAAGATATCATCATCAATTGCTGCAGTTGGTCCATCTATCTGATATGCTACTGCAATAACTTCATTTTCTTCAACTCTGGTTTTGAATGTTATGTACCCTGTCTCTTTATGAAGAATATAATCAATATTTTCCTGAAGCAGTATGAACCTTGTTTTTACAATCTGCCCTTCTACATCGGTGACACTCTCACTGCGAAGAGTTGGATCATAACCTGCCGAGCGTTGTGGGAGATGAATAAAAGCATTTGCGTTTCTCTCATTTGGATTTTTCAACGCTTGCTTAACCGATTTCCAGACTTCAATGTATTTTACAGTATAAAAACTATTAATAACAGGTTGAGCGTTTGCGTAGTATTTATTAAACAGATTTAAAGAGGCGGAAGTATCCGCATAAACAGAATCAATAAAGTAGTGGTTTTTTGAATAATCATAGGCTCTGATAGTAAAGGGAGTTGATTGAGATCCTCCAGAAAGTGATTTTTCTTTTGTTTCACCTTTTTTCTGTGAAGCAATTGTGGTAAGTGTTAATGGACCCATTTTAAAGCGCGCCTTAATACCGAACAATGCTTCGCCACCACCAATCAGCGAGGAGGTCTGCAAAGAGACGTTACCTGCTTCAATACTTTGGATTATCTCATCCTCATATCCTGTGTATTTTATCTTGAGCTGATTCTCGTATTCAAAGGTTCTTTCTGTATTCCAGTCTGCCCCAATTTGAAGCTTGTCCCCAATCATTCCATTTACGTTAACCTGGACAGTTTGTCGGAAATCAGGTTCGTTCCTTGTATTACCAAGAGCTGAAGCAGTAACTCCCTCTGTGGTTTCGGTTCTCCATGCCCCATGAATATCCACTGCTCCTCCAATCTGGAGACTTATTTTCGGAGTTCCAAAAATAGTCAGCACTCCGACACTCGGAAGAGGTATTTCAAAATCTGTAATACTCTTAATTAATTCCCCCAGTCCTTTCATTGCGGTGTCTTTTAATTCATACTTGTACGCAAGGTCATCCCATAATGTCCTCTCGCGCGCCTTTAATCTGTAGTTTATGTAATCTTCTAAAGGAACTTTTAAGATCACCTTTACAGTCTGCTCACCTATCTTATCTCTGATTTCAACAAACTTGCCCGTTGAGTCAATCTGTATTACTCTCTTTTTATTTGTAACCGAGGGTTCGATGAAAAATCCAGAAGGCTTTTGCTTGTAAAAAGATATATATGGCACGTCGCTCCTCTTGACCTTGAAGTGTTCAAGTCTGGCAGTTGAGTCCAATAACCTGGGATCTTTTTTAACACTATCTGCAGCAGCTAGGGAATCGAGCAACAAGGAATCGAGTGCAAGTGAATCAGTGAAAACAAAACCAAGGCTGTCCACTAAATGGTTATTAAGCCCCGTATCGGGAGGAACTGTAATAAAGGAAGGTATTCCTGAGTTTCCTCCTAATAAATCAAAATCCGTTAAATCAGTGTTAAGTGGTGATGAGTCGGTTAAAACGTTTTGAGTATTTAGTGATCTTTCTAAAAGGTCGTTGGCATTCAGAGATGCAACATTTCGTACTGACGAAAAGTAGTTCATGAACGCATCGAACCAAAGCTGTGAATCAGCCTCGGTGTGCCCAGCGCTCTTAAATCCCAGACTTAGTACTACTGTCGAGGAAATTAATAAAGCAATAAGGGAAGAAACAATGTCCCTTAAGAATGAATATTTAACGCGAATAATCTCTGTACCTTTTCAAAATGACCGTAGAAATATTCTATAAGCACTTTCCTTATCGATTTATTATTTAACCATTAAAAATAATTATAATATGAAAATTAATCAACAATATTTTAGTAAAAAAGTCAAAAAATGGGCTATTTATAAATATTTTTGCTCTTTTGCATACTTCTCCAGTTCATCATGAAATTTGGGATTTGCAATCTTGATAAGTTCTTGAATTCTTTCCCTGATAGAAAGCCCGTGAAGCTGTGCAACTCCGTACTCAGTAACCACATAATGAACATCACCGCGGCTTGTAACAACGCCGGCTCCCGGCTTCAACTGCGTACATATTTTTGAAATATTCCCATCCCGCGTAGTCGAAGGAAGTGCGATTATTGGCTTCCCTCCCTCCGAACGGGAAGCCCCTCGAATGAAATCCACCTGTCCGCCAAATCCGCTGAATAGCCTTGTTCCTATTGAATCAGAGCAGACCTGACCTGTTAAGTCAACCTCGATACAAGAATTGATCGCAACCATCTTCTTATTTTGTGCAATAACAAATGGATCGTTTACATATTCTTGAGGATGGAATTCTATCATAGGATTATTATCAATGAAGTCGTACAGTTTCCTGGTACCCAGCACAAATCCTGCAATCATCTTTCCGATATGAATTCCTTTTTTCTTATTGGTTATAATCCCCTTTTCAACAAGATCAATAATTCCATCCGAAAACATCTCAGAATGAACACCAAGATCTCTTTTGGTGTATAAACACTTAAGAACCGAATCAGGGATAACACCTATTCCCATTTGAAGTGTTGAACCGTCCTCTATCAGATCGGCAATATTTTCACCTATACGGTCATAAATTTGCTGCATATCTTCTGTCATACCCTCATGCCCCTGCGGAAGTTCCAGAAGATCGACATCAGTCTCAACAATGTAGTCTATTTTATTGATATGAATAAAACTGTCTCCTAGTACTCTAGGCATTTTCGGATTGATTTGCGCAATAATTATATCTGCAACATCACAAACTGTTTTTATAAGCCCCACCTCTATTCCGAAACTACAGAAACCATGTTCATCCGGAGGAGAGACGTGAATCATTGCAACGTTACAATGAATGAATTTCTTTGAGAAAAGTAGTGGATATTCATAAAGGAAGATCGGTGTATAGTCAGCAATTCCCTTGTTTACGGCTTTTCTAGCTGCACCCCCCATAAAAGTCGAATTATGCCAGAAATGTTTTTGCATTCCGGGTTCCAAATACGCAAGTTCTCCAACTGTTAGAGGATGAACAATATTCACGTTTTCCAGCTCGTCTTTTCTTTTTACCATTGCGTCAATAAGTGCAAGGGGGAAAGCACAATTGGAATGAATAACAACCGTATCTCCGGACTTTATTGCTTTAACTGCTTGGTCAGCCGATACAACCTTTTTACTATAAATAGTAAGAATGTTAGTCGGTAAATTTGTCTTTCTTGAAGTTGCGTCTGCTATCATATTAAACTCCCTACTTAATTATTTGAAAAAAAGTGAATTCTTTTATACTCAACATCAAATGTACTCGCTATTATCTCGTTAGAGCAATACCCGTTGTGAGTACAGACTCCCTTTGCCAAACCGGGGACATCAAGAACTCCTCTCTGAAGTCCTTTATCTGCAACCTGATGTATATATTCTATAGATGAATTGGTCAATCCATAAGAAGCTGTTCTTGAGACAAGAGCAGGCAGATTTGGAATACAGCAATGAAATACACCGTGCATCCTGAATACCGGATCGGAAATTGACGTCGGTCTTGATGTTTCGATGCACCCTCCCTGATCAATGGAAACATCAACTATCACAGCACCTTGTTTCATAGTTCTTACCTGTTCATCAGTTACCAGATGAGGTGTTTTTTCTCCACGTATCAGAACTGCTCCTATAAGCATATCAGCAAACTTAACTCCTCTGGCAATTGTTGAAGGATTAGCCACCACAGTAGTAACATTACTTAAATTTTCTTCTATTTTTCTTAATCTTATAAGATCTTTATCAAGTACAATTACCTGTGCTCCCATTCCCAGAGCAGTTTTTGCAGCTTGATATCCAACAACACCAGCGCCCAAAATAACTACTGCAGCTGGAGCAACACCAGTCAATCCACCAATTAATACACCTCTTGAATCTTCATTAGTACTCTCTAGATATCGTGCTCCCTGAATAACTGCCATTTGACCGGCTATTTCGCTCATACAATGAAGTATCGGAAGGTCACCATCATTTTCAATCAGTTCATAACTAATGGCTGTTATCTTCTTTTCAAGCAATAAATTAAGAACTTTTTTCTCAGATACTGACAAGTGAAGAAATGAAAAAATTATTTGATTTTCCTGAAGCATTAAGCATTCATCCGGAGTTAGACGGGCTACTTTAGCTATGCACTCACTTCTTTGGAAAACCTCCTCAGCGCTATAGACAACCTGTGCTCCCATATGTTTATAGTCTTCATCGGTAAAATTACTTCCTAATCCTGCTCCCTTTTGAACATAAACAGTATGTCCGGCTCTTACCAGCGAGTCAACTCCCGCAGGGGCTAGAGCAATTCGCTTCTCTTCAAATTTGGTCTCTTTAGGTATACCTATTCTCATATATTCACTCCTTGAATAAATCTTAGTTTAATTATTTACCAAGTATCGTTTTATTTTTTGCGTAGTGGTTTTTTCAAATTCATTTTCGCGGATGTAAAACTTCTTGATCTGCTTGAATGAAGCAAGTTGTTTGTTTGCTTCCTTAATAACGTCAGAGATTGTGGTATTTATTAGTTCCTCAGTGATTTTTGCATTCATTTTTTCAGCTAACTCAATAAATGCTTCTCCGTCAATCACAATCTTTGCGGCAATAATCTCGTGATGCTTGGTGTCTTGTTCTCCATAAATAAGTGACTCCAGAACAAAAGGACTTCTATTTAATACATCTTCAATTTCCTCAGGGAATACGTTCTTTCCGTTATTTGCGATAATAACGTTCTTTTTTCTCCCTCTTATATGCAGAAAACCATCTTTATCAAACGACCCCAGGTCCCCCGTCCTGAACCAGCCATCAACTATTGAATCTTTGGTCAGTTTTTCGTTTTTGTAATACCCAAGCATTACATGTTTTCCCTTGATCAGAACTTCGCCAACTCCGTCATTGTCGGGATCATCAATTTTGACCTCGGTATTCGGGAGTGGAAGTCCAGCAGCATCATCCTTAAAATTATCTAGTCGGTTCAGAGCTGAAATTGGAGAAGTCTCCGTCAGACCGTAACCCTGAACAAAAGTGAAACCAAATTCTCTTAGTCCTTTTGCTACTTTTGGATCAGGAGCAGCACCCCCGGCAATAAATATCCTGATCGACCCGCCGAATCTTAGATGTATCTCTGCAAAGATTTTCTTCTTAACACTTTTCCAGCCGATCATCTCAAATATGTTTGAGATTTTAACTAGCGGAGGAACAATCTTAGACTTGACTTTGTTGTCCATTATGGCTTTGTAGATTCTTTTAAACATTTTGTCATAAAGCAGAGGCACCGCAAGAAGGACAGTTGCTTTAACGCGTACAAGGTCTTCCACAACTGTTTTTAATGACTTGGCGAATGAGACTGAAGCCCCCGAATACAATGGACACAGAAATCCACATGTGCATTCATACGTGTGATGAATTGGAAGAACCGATAGGAATTTATCGGAAGGACCAATATAGATCATCGAACACATACCCATTAAATTTTCTGAAATATTTTTTTGTGAAAGCATTACTCCCTTTGCCCTGCCAAGCGATCCGGAGGTGAAAATAATTTCAAAGAGTTCTTCAGGATTAATCTTGGGTATGATAGCAGTACTTACCGGTAAAGCTGATGAAATCAGTGATGACATTGAAAGTACTCCGTCTTTCTCTTCCTTAAGATCCATTGATATGTAGTGTTTGACCCTTTTGAGCGAGGAACGAGCTTCTGTAAATAGCTGGCTATAAGAATCTGAAAAAACAATAACTTCTGAATCAGATTCGTGAATTATGTTCAAAATCTCATTTGAACTGAGATTTTTATCAATCGGGACAATCACATAATTGAACATAGCTGAAGTCAAATAAGTGATTCCCCATTGTACCCTATTCTCACTTATTAAAGCAATGTGTTTTCTCTCTTCTATTCCAATCTTCCTAAGTGCTCCTCCGAATTTTAGTATCAGATCCAAAAGTTGACCATATGTTACTCTAGGGATCGAAGTTTCACCAAGGTCCTCCATTGCAAGTTTGTTTGTGTACTTCCCGGAAGATTGTATAATCATATCCTGTATAGAGGATATCTTCGGTACATCATAGAGCTTGTAATTATGTCCCATATCAAACCTTTTCTTGTTTTTACTTCTTTGTACAATAACCTAAAAATATCAGGCAAAGATAATAAATATTCTGCTAATTTTTAACTCTATCTTTCATTTTCTTAACATTCCCTTAACAATATATTAACACATCGGTAATATTGGGATAATATTCTCTTAACATACCAGGCATAACTTTGCATCGGAAATTAATTTTTTTTGGAGACAAAAATGAACGTAATCAAAAAACTCAAAATGATAACACTATATTTTCTGATAAATACCCTTGCTATTTATGCACAGCAAGGGGGAACGGTTAAAGGCAAAATTACAGACGCAGCCACAGGGGAAGAATTGCCGGGTGCTAATATAATTTTACTCAACACTACTATTGGTG
The DNA here is from genome assembly GCA_012517155.1 of Ignavibacteriales bacterium. Lineage (GTDB taxonomy): Bacteria > Bacteroidota > Ignavibacteria > Ignavibacteriales > Ignavibacteriaceae > JAAYVN01. The sequence goes on from JAAYVN010000107.1 coordinate 50,931, forward strand.
CTTCCACGGATCTGGAAGGGACCTTTGTCGTTAAAAATATTCCCCCCGGTCTTTACAGTATGCGCATTTCTTACATCTCATATCAGACAATTTTAATAAATAATTTGCAGATTGATGAGGGGGATATGAAAACGTTCAACTTGACTCTGGAACCAGTTACCACTGAATTAAGTGAGGTTATCGTCACAGCTGATGCCTTGAAGAATACCGAAGCAAATATGCTTAAAGTAATGAAAAACTCGAACGGTATTGTTGATATAGTTAGCGCTGAGTTAATTAAGAAGAATAACAGCTCCGATGGTTCTGATATTCTGAAAAGAATGTCCGGGATTACTATTTCCGAAGGGAAATTTGCTTATATACGCGGAGTTGGAGACAGATATAATAATACCCTACTAAATGGAGCTACTGTATCAAGTACGGAACCTGAGAAAAAGAGTTTTTCGTATGATATTCTATCCGCAAGTCTGATAGAAAACATCGTTACAGCAAAGACATTCACTCCGGACCAACCGGCAGAGTTTACCGGAGGCCTGGTACAGATCAAGACTGTTGAATTTCCAGAAAGGTTTTTCGTTGATGCCTCTACTTCGACATCTTTTAGTCCAAATTCAAATCTGGTTTCTTTTAACTCATACCAAGGTGGTTCTTTAGACTGGTTAGGTCTTGAAGATGGAAGCAGAAGTCTCCCTTCTATCATTGGGACAGTTCCCGTAGTTGCAGGAAACTATCCAACTGATACTGATAAAAAGCTACAGGAAATAGGAAGATCTTTCTCTAACAACTGGGTTGCTAATTCCGTAAAAGCCCCACTAAATACGAACATCAAACTTTCTTTCGGAGATAGATATTATTTTAACGGAAGCACTCTAGGATATATCGGCTCCCTTACCTACTCAAACAATTATGATAACAAAGAGATTGAACGGAATTTGTACGATTTTGAGGGACCCAGAATCCTCAAATCAGGAATAAACTCTACAAACAACGTAACGTGGGGCGGATTATTCAATATTAGCTTGAAACTCGATGACCTTAACAAACTGAGTTTTAAGAACATGTACAACCAGAATACCGATAACGAGATAACTATCCTTGAGGGAGAGGACTTTTATTCTACACAGATGCGAAAAACCACTTCGATGCGATTTATATCCCGATCCCTCTTCAGTACTCAACTGTCTGGTATGCACTTAATTCCGATTTTGCGAGGAACCAAAATAAATTGGATTGCTGACTATTCGCAGGCCCTTCGTGACGAACCAGACGCCAGAATATCTGCCTATCAAAGGGATGCGCTGGAACCTGACGAACCATATAGATTTCTTCTTGATCAGTCAGTAACCTATCGCTTCTTCAGTGAACTTAAGGACAACAGTTCCGGATTTAAGGTGGATTTTCATAACTCACCTTTTGCGAGTCCTCAATTTCTTTCTTTCAAATACGGCTTAGCAATTGAAAATAAGTTTCGTGTTTTTGCTGCCCGCTTTTTTGGTTTCAAGAATAAACCCGGAGGTAACTTCATGTTAGAGGATAGTATACTCCAACAGACTCCGGATAAAATCTTTAGTCCCGAAAATATAAATCCAACATTTATCGAACTAATTGAAATAACCAAACCGAGTGATAACTACGACAGCAAACAAAAAATTTTCGGTAGTTTTCTCATGACAGAAGCGTCTTTACTAAAAAATATTAAACTGATTGCAGGAGTACGCTACGAGTTTTCAAATCAAATTCTTTCTTCCTCAACATCTACCGGAACCCCGGTGGATGTTAATTCAGAATACAGAGATATCCTTCCGAGCGTTGGTATAACATGGCTTTATAACCCTGATATTAATATAAGATTTTCCTACAGTAAAACACTGGCACGTCCAGAATTCAGGGAACTAGCTCCTTTTACTTACTATGATTTTGTTGCCAGCGAATCAGTAATGGGAAATCCCGGTCTGAAACGGACGATGATAAACAATTTTGATATTCGGTTCGAGTACTTTCCGAGCGGGAACGAATTAATAGCTCTTAGTCTTTATTCCAAACGTTTTGAAAACCCAATCGAGCAAGTGCTTATAGCTGCATCTCAATTTAATCCTATCCGAAGTTACGCCAACGCAAAGTCAGCTGAAAACTATGGAATAGAATTTGAACTGCGTAAGAATCTCTCTTTTGTCTCGGATATCTTTAATCACTTTTCATTTGTCGGTAACCTGAGTCTTATTAATTCAATTGTACAGCTAGATATAATCGATGAAAACAGTTTTCAGGAGAAATCAAGGAAAATGCAAGGGCAGGCTGATTTCGTTTTTAACGCCGGATTTTATTACGACAATTCATCTCTCACCTTCTCTGCTTCACTTGTGTATAATAAAGTTGGTGAGAAAATTGCAAAAGCAGGATTTGCGGGACTTGGTGACGTAATTGAAAAACCGAGAGATCAGATTGACTTTTCGGTATCCAAAGACATCTTTGAATTCCTTAATCTTAAATTCGTCATAAAGGATCTTCTGGCACAAGATCACATCTTCATTCAAAAATCCCCCTTAGGAGATAAAACCTTTAGCCGGGATCTAAGAACGTATAATTATTCACTGACTTTTTCTTACAAATTTTAACAAACAAAATAAAGGAATAAAATGAAAAAACTAGTTCTCTTAATCAGCATTCTTTTTCTCAATCTTACTTCTGCACAGATTGTTGTGCAGGGAGACCTAACAACGGATCAAACCCTGACCTCTTCAAGCACCTATCTTTTAAGGGGTTTTGTGCGTGTAAAAGCCGGCGCAACCCTGACAATTGAACCGGGGACTGTAATATATGGCGAAAATAGTTCGCAAGGCAGTTTAATAGTCCAGCCCGGTGGGAAAATCGTAGCTAATGGAACAAAGGAGCAACCGATCGTTTTCACCAGTGAATTCCGAAAAGCAGGCGCTTCAAGACCTCCAACATACGGAGATTGGGGCGGGATAATAATTCTTGGTAATGCGCGGATAAATGTTCCCGGAGGGACATCACAGATTGAAGGTCCCGGTGATACATTTGGAGGAACTAATGATGATGACAATAGCGGTGTACTTAGATATGTGCGAATCGAATACCCCGGAATAGCCTTCTCACCAAATAATGAGATTAATGGCTTAACGTTCGGAGGTGTAGGGCGCGGAACAACAATTGAATATGTGCAGGTCAGTTATAGCGGTGATGATAGTTTTGAGTGGTTCGGTGGAAACGTAAACGGAAAGTATCTTATTGCATATAAGGGGTGGGATGATGATTTTGATACTGACTTTGGATACGCAGGAAAACTTCAGTTCCTATTGAGTGTAAGAGATCCGCAGATCGCAGATCAGTCAGCATCAAATGGTTTTGAGAGCGACAACGACGGATCGGGTTCCGGCAATACTCCCCTTACATCTCCAACATGGTTTAACGTAACTTTAATCGGACCGAAGCAAGATGCTTCAACCCAGATTAATTCTTTGTACAAACGGGGAATGCATTTGAGAAGAAACTCACAGAACAAAATCAGTAATGCATTGATTATGGGTTGGCCAACCGGTATACTTCTTGACGGAGCGCCTACAATCAACGGAGCAATTAATCAAACAAACTATATTAAGAATAGTATCATAAGCGGAAGCACCTCTGCTTCTGTGGATACAACTAAATCAACGGGAGGTTTTGCCCCAGTAGATTGGTTCACGACTGATATGGCCGGAAGAATTTATACAACTAATGGAGAAATCCAGCTATCGAACCCATTCAGCAGTACTCAACCTTCATTCCTTCCAACATCCAATTCACCCGTGCTTGTGAGTGCCGCTACACCACCAAATGACGGGTTTTTTGATGCTAGTGCTAATTATGTCGGTGCCTTTAAGGACATAGATTGGACATCTACCTGGTCGGACTTCAATCCGGTTGGACCAACATCTGTCAAGAATAAAGTTGCAATTAGTGATTTTCAATTAAATCAAAACTACCCAAATCCATTCAACCCTGTTACAAGTATTTCGTACCAACTCCCTGGATCGTCAAATGTTACTCTGCGGGTATTCGATATTCTTGGAAACGAAGTGGCTATCCTTGTGAATGAAAGCCAGGCTGCAGGAAGCTACTCAGTAAACTTTGATGCAGCTCAGTTATCAAGCGGTATTTACATTTATCAGTTAGCAGTAGAAAGTTTTATACAAACTAAAAAAATGACGCTTCTCAAATAGTTGACCTAACCAAATGGGTTAATTTCCAAATCCCTCCCCCATGCAAAGCATGCGGGGAGATTTGTTTTAAATAGTACTTACTTGCGAGAGGGATTGGTAGAATATAATAATTTCACTCATCTCGATTTGTTTTTAATATCCTATAATATTATTATCTTGCATAAGATAATAGGACAATAAATGAAGCTTTTTATATCTTTCCTCTTTCTAATTAACGTTTTTGTTTTCCCTCAAGTAAGCGTGCTTGATTCACTTTTAAATCAAATAAAAAACAAACATAATCTGGTAGGCATGACTGTAAGCGTATCGAAGAATGGTGAAGTTGCTTTCACAAAGGGATATGGTTTAAGGGATGTTGGCCGCAACCTCATTATGAACGACAGCAGTGCTTATAGAATTGCGTCGATTTCAAAGACGGTAACATCCATTGCACTCATGATATTGTACGAAGATGGTTTATTTTCGTTTGAGGACGATATTAGCAATTACATCGGTTTTCAACTGCGAAACCCCAATTTCCCAACACAGATAATAAAAATCAAACAAATTCTATCCCACACCAGCAGTTTAAGGGATGGAACTGGTTACGATGGATTCCTCTCAGCAACGTATTCTCAAAATCCTCCACCCCCTATTTCTTCATTACTAATCAGCGGAGGTAATTATTATACTGCAAATATGTTTAGTTCTTCAGCTGGGCCAAACAGCGACTATTTTTCTTATTCAAATATTAACTTCGGAATTATCGGATCACTGATAGAAAAACTCTCCGGAAAGCGATTCGACATTTTTTGCAAAGATAATATATTTGATCCACTTGGGATAAATGCAAGTTATAATATTGACCATTTTAACGATGTGAATAACATTGCTGTGTTATACAGGAGAAGCGGGAATTCCTGGTCGCCACAGCTTGACAACTACGGTGGTATCAAACCTCCGCCACGAAATCTTTCTGCTTATACAATAGGTTCTAATGGTGCCGTGTTCGGTCCTCAAGGCGGTTTAAGAATAAGCGGTACAGATCTTACAAAAATAATGTTAATTCTTTCTAATGGTGGAATATACGAAGGTATTAGAATTCTGAATGATTCAACCGTCGATAAAATTCTGACTCCTGTATGGATCTATAATGGTTCAAACGGTAACAATTATTACGGGATTTTTAATGCGTATGGATTTGGGTGCAGCAGAACCACAGAACTGCTTTCGGGAGAGATATTATATGGGCATCCCGGAGAAGCATACGGATTGATCAGTGATATGTATTTCTCAAAAGTTAAAAACTATGGAATTGTGTTTATAACTAACGGGGGACAATGGGGAAACGGAGTTTATAGCGGGTGGTACAACGTTGAAGAACAAATATTTACAAGTGTACTTCAGCAAATCAATAATATTCTCCAATCTACTAGGGAGACTACTGGTAATATTTCAGACTATTTTTTAGAGCAAAACTACCCAAATCCATTCAATCCGGTTACGAGTATTTCATACCAAGTCCCCGGACCGTCCAATGTTACTCTGCGAGTATTCGATATTCTTGGTAACGAAGTATTTACCCTTGTGAATGAAATCCAGATTGCAGGTAGCTATACAGTGAATTTTAATGCAGCTCAGTTATCAAGCGGTATTTATATATATCAGTTAGTAGCAGGAAGTTTCATACAAACGAAAAAAATGATACTATTAAAATAGTTGGTTTTTAGTGAAAATCTTTTAACTTTAAAGGACAAAGATTTAAAAAGTGTTGCATCATTGTCAGACAGTAATTTTCCCCTAGAGCCGTGCGAAAGAGCCTTAAATGGGAAGGGAAAGGGAAAGTTGTTCAAAAAAAAGAGGCTGATATACAGCCTCAATATTTTGAGCCACTTGCCGGATTCGAACCGGCGACCTGCTCATTACGAATGAGCTGCAGCTCTTTTATTTATATAGACTTACAAAAAAAAGTACACTAAATTGATACCGGAATATACAAAAAACACTCTTTCAAAGAACCTAAAAAGAGAAAACCACCGGCAGGAAAACTTTAGGGGATTCAATCCTAAAACTACCGATGGTTTCTCAATTAAAAATTTCTTTGTTTGAATCCGTTTAAGTTTTCCACCTGCAAACATACAAATAATTTTTGGCGAAGTCAAGTACCCTTCAAACTTGAAATATTGCTGCGGGTTATCAAGTCCCGCAGCCAAAGGGTTTTTATTCCGGTGGTCTCTTTAGTCTTTCAAGTCTTCAATAAATGAAATTTGCAAAGGAAAATTTCCTTCAATCTGATAACGTTCTGAATAACCCCGACGGCGACCTTGCGTTTTCAGAAAAAATATTATACTTACTGTATCCCCGCTCTTTATTTTTTCCATTAGTTGACTTTCTGCAAAGTCAATCGCCACCTCCCGTTCTGAATCAATCCTATCTTTCAAGTCCTGGTTTTTATCCAGATATTTATAAATTGTGGTTCTGGATACGCCCAGGCGTTTTGCTATTGTGGAAATATTTCCGTAGCTGTCTGTGATTGCCTGCTCCAAAATTTCCGGTTTGGTTAATGCCGTGCAGGTGCTTTTTTTTGTTTTTTTCTTCATTTATGATTTTTCCTTTTTTTATATTGTGCATTATATCTATTAGGTTGTTTACTTAAATACTTAAATTTCGCACACGTGCGGGGGTACGTGCCCTTTTCTCTGGTCAGGTGATACTTTATACCCCCCTAAAATTAAAACGTCCTTAAATCGCTTTGTTTTCATTTTTGCCTCACTGAAACAGGTTCGTTTGTGGATTGTAATTTGTCAAAAGGATTTCCGTCCTCCGGTTCTTTAGGTTTACTCTTTCCCTTATTAAGTTTATTATTAGCTTGCTTTCCGTTGCTATCTGGATAACCTCCGGCGAGTCAAATTCCGATACCGCAAAC
>JAAYVN010000108.1 GCA_012517155.1 Ignavibacteriales bacterium
TAATGACTATAAATGACGGCGCAGCCTAATGACTCCGCCGCAGGCGGATTACCTTTACCTCTACCTCTACCTTGATTTCCCCCGTTACAAACGTTACGAACGAATTAACAAATCGCCAACTCAACCTTTTTTCCGTCCTCCTCCGCTTGCGGAATTGCCTTTTTTACTTAATCACAATTTTGTTAATTTTCAGCTGTAATTATACACCGTTATTTTTATGCCACTGGATCAGATATATAAATGCTGTGTTCTCCCTGATAAGTCCTCTCAATCCGGAAAGTTTAATAACGAACAATCCGTCCGCAATTTCTTCCGCAGATTTAACTGCACAGCTGAACTATATCTGATTAAATTATTAGTGTTAAAAAAGGAGCATTTATGAAAAAGAAAATTGCTTTCATGATTTTTTTTCTGCTGCTTACGGTAACCAAAGCCCAGCAAACGGGGATGCTGAATGATATTAGAGACGGGAAAGTCTATAAGACGGTAAAAATCGATAACCGGATATGGATGGCTCAAAACCTCAATTTTATTGCTGAAAACGGGTCGTGGTGCTATGATGACGACCTCAACAATTGTGATAAGTACGGAAGACTCTATGACTGGGAGACTTCCGCAAAGATCTGTCCGGAGGGATGGCATTTGCCAACAGAGGCAGATTTTGAAGCGCTGATTGATGCCGTAAACAATGATGGGAATGCACTGAAGTCAAAAGGTCAGGGAACGGAAGGGGGAGCAGGAACAAACACATCCGGCTTTTCCGCACTCCTGGCGGGACTGAGATATGGCTCCGGTTTATTCAGCGGTTCAGGTCTCTCCGCTAATTTCTGGTGCTCGGCTGAGTATGAAAGTTCTAACGCCTACTTCCTGTATCTGTTTCAGGATGACGGCGGTGTCTTTCTGTTCGATTATTACAAGGAAGCTGCTTTTAGTGTCCGCTGCGTGAAGGATTAAAATAAAAAGGTTATTCCGACACGTTGGTGTTGTAAAAAGAATAGAACGCGGATGGCACGGATAACACGGATTCACGCAGATTATTAATTTAAAACTTTGCGAGACTTCGTGAGTACTTTGCGCTACTTGGCGGTTAGTTGTTTTTCATGAGTATTCCGAAAAGCAAATGTAAGCCCTTAAACTCCGCCTTTCCCTCCTCCGGAGCTGTAAATCACCGGCATTCTGTATTTCCACTTCTCCCACAGTCCCTCATCCGATAGCAAATCAACCATAAATTCCGCAACTGCTCCCCTGCTTGTTTTTCCCGGATCGGAAACAGGACTCCGCTCAGGCGATTCAAGAATCCGGTATTCACTCTTCCCCGCTTCATTAATCAGCGTGTCCGGCCTTACACATACCCACTCAATGAAGCGATTGTTTTCTCCTGTGTTTTTTATCAGATAGTCCGCCGCTCTTACATTGTCTTTTTGCGGAGGAAGCAGAATATTCAGAAGTGAAAGTACAATTCTGTCCTTGCGGGAATAATTCTCACCGATTTTTTTATTTCTTACGGCAGTGCTGCTCATCAGTATCACTTTTACTTTTCTCTTTTTACTCTCTTCAATTGCTTTACAAATGCTTTCAACCGAACGGGTTACAAGCAGCCGCGGCTTCCCGAATATTCCACGCAGATTAATATTATGTCCAAGGCAGGAAATTACCGCACTGCAGTCATTAATCAGTTCAAGATTTTTACCGCTGTCAAATTCCGTTATGTTTCCGGAAATGCACTCAATGAGTTCATTGTTCCGCAGCTCTGCCGGCACCTTTTCAATGTTACGCACTACTATTTTTGTCTTAATATTTCTGCGGATCAGTTCCTCAACAACCAGGCTGCCCGTTCTACCCCCCGCTCCAAGAACCACTGCTTTCATAATATTCCTTAATCCTTTCCTGCCGTTACCACAACCCCGCCAATCTTGTGCCCCGCGGAGACATATCTGTGCGCCTCTGCCATTTCTTCAAAAGTATATGTTCTGTCAATCACCGGCTTTATATGTCCGGCTTCAATTATATCCTTAATTCTACCAAGCCGCTCCGAGTCCAGAAGTAATTTCCCATCATCAACCGAGACGTACTTTCCACGCGGTGAGACTGCCTTTCTGCAGTCTTCCTTCAGCGCCGACCTCTTCATTTTCCCTACCGCATCCAGCACAAAATCATACTTCACTCCGGTATTCAGCTCATTCTGTTTAGTATAGTCAATTACATTATCCGCCCCCAGCGATTTTACAAGAGCAATATTTGCAGTGCTGCAAACAGCCGTCACCTCCGCCCCCAGATACTTTGCATACTGAACCGCTATGGTTCCCGTGTTTCCCGACGCCCCGTATATCAGCACCTTCCGGTCGTTACTGATATTCCCCTTCTCCATAAACTGAAAAGCCAGAAGCCCGCCGTATGCAGCCACTGCCGCCCCCTCATAGGTTATGTTTGCCGGTTTGATTGCCACACATCCGTATGCGGAATCTGTCTCCTTCATACATTTATATCCGGCATAAGCACCCAACCCGAAACCGGTGAGACCATACACCTGATCCCCCGGCTTAAATCGTTTTATCTCATCCCCTGCGGATTCGATTTCCCCCGCAAACACAAGTCCGGCAATTGATTTCCGCGGCTTCGTTATTCCCATTATGATTCTCATCGGAATCTTTAGCCGGAGCGGCACCTGCGAGCTTCGGATAAATATATCGCTTGCGGTTACCAAGGTTGCCATAATTTTTATGCACACCTCATTCTTTTCCGGAGATGGTTTTGCAACTTCAGTTAGCTTCAGAACTTCAGGTCCTCCGTATTTTGTGCAGACGTATGCTTTCATATAATTCACTCCGGTCAATTATCTCGTTTGCTCAGCAGTGTCAGTTCCAGACATAGCATAAGGTTTTTCATTAAATCTGCCGTTCATTAAATGAAATGTAAGAAAAATAATTACAATAAATGCTGATATTACCAGAAGCTGAGCGGCGGACGTTTTCTGAATATCGTGCTTCTCTTTCACATCGCAAATCCCGCCCGGACAGTAGTGAGCTTTTTTCCTGAAGAAGAGGGGATAAAACAGACACCCCAGACATATTCCGAAAGCAGATTCAAAGAATAAGAAAAGTAAGCAGACAAGACAGATAATACCTGTTACCGGACTATATGCATTTATTATCACAAAAAAGTAAAACATTATCCCCGATAATACCAGACCGATTGTCCAGGCAAATTTTTTAGGAGCCGCACCAACATATTCGGGTGTCTGGTTCCGGACAATCAGACGTGCAATGATCAGGCTTGGTGAAAACTTTGGATTTATAAACACACGTATCAGAAAATCAATAAAGAAAATGGTGACAACATATTTTATGGGAGCAAAGTTATCCCGGAATAAAATATAAAACAACGATGTGAATGTTGCCAGGAAGAGTATTCCCGCTGCCGCACGCACTTCCCTTTCGTTCAGCACAGGAACGTTATATCCCTCTGCACTCTCACCGAATTTAATTATTTCAGCCATTGTCATCTCCGTTCAGTTTGTTTTGAAGAAACACAGTGTAAATCGAACAGCACATCTTTCTTACCTTCGGATTCACATCCGATGAAACAAGTTTATGCAATTCCTCCATCCCCTTTTCGCTGTTCATTCTGAAAAGTGCGAGACCGATTAATATGCGTATTTCGGATTCGGGTTCTGTTTTCAATTGTCTGATTAACACATCCTCGGCTTCGGTAACTTTGTACTTGCCGGCAAAATACACTGCGCTTTTTCTTACACTCTGATTTTCCGACTCTATTCCCATTTCAAGATTCTTTAGCGCATATTTGTTGCAGGTCAGATCAGACAGCTTTGTTGTCTGCCCGGATGAAATCCCGGTCACCAGAAATATGATTAACAGAATGCACAGCATGTTTAGTTTTTCCATTTTATTTAATGCTGACTTATTCATTTTATTCTCTTAAAATATTATTGATAATTATTGCATCAGGATCATTTTACGGACAACCTCTGCCTCGTCCCCCTTCAGGCAGTAAAGGTAAACTCCGCTTGTGAGTTCATTGGCCTCAAGAATTTCTTTATGGAATCCGGTTTCGTATTCCTTATCGGAAATTGTTTTAACCAGCTCACCGAGTGTGTTATAGAGGTTCAGCGAATATCTCCCCGGCTTGCTGACTGCAAATTCAATTGTGGTTGCAGGATTAAAAGGGTTCGGATAATTCTGAAACAGTCTGAAATCATTTAAGCCCTGCCTGTCATCGCCAATATCCGCAACGGGATTCTGAATTCTGAGAGTGAAAACGGAGGATATCACTTCACCGGCGGAATCTGTGGCAGTTACTTTTATTGAATAATTCGCAACCGATGAAGGTGTTCCGTCAAAAGTTCTTGTCTCCGGATAAAAACTTAACCAGGAAGGGAGCGGATTGCCGTTGATCAGCGTTGCGGTATAGGTTAAAGTATTGTTCCCGTCGTCATCAATAAAAGTCGATTCCGGAAAAGTGTAATGAAACTTATAACCGACTGAATCGGTCTGATTGGGAATTTTAGAGGTCAGATAGGGAATAAAATTAGTATGCCTTAAGCTGTCAATAAGGTTATCAACCCGCACCCATCGTATATATGTGTCCGAATAATTCTGTTTGGTTCCCGTAGTGTAAAACAAATATTTATTATTGGAAGTGACGTAAGGGCCCCACATACCGAGTCCGAAATTAATTACAGGACCAAGACTTTTGGGATTTGTCCACCCTCCGTCATTTTTATGGTAACTTATGCTCAGTCCTTTGGGCTGGGGATTTGCGGTAATTATAAAACTTTCATCGCGTGAAATAAAGAAATCGAGATTGTCTCCGGCTGTGCATACAGGCAAGCCAAGACTGACTGCGGTTGTGTCGGTCTGACTTATTTTTACTCTGCACCAGTCGGATGCGCCTAAAGTCGGACTCGAAACCGAGGCTATATAACCATGATAATTATTGGTCACCTGAAAGTAGTGCGCTGAATTAAGTCCGTTCAGAAATCTTTGCGGAGTGCTCCAGACCGTTCCGTTTCGTACTGAGTAAAGCATCTGATAAGGGATAATATTGTTCTGCATATACATAGTGTCCCCGGATACCGATAAACAGCAGGCGAGAAAGCCGTTGAACAAATTGAAAGGACCTGTCCATCCGTTTTCCGTATAGCGGTAATATTTTATTGTATCACCGGAAGTCGGATAATAGCTGCGTATTCCGGAATAATAAATTTCTTTGCCATCCCCTGAAATTGCAATTCTCTCCGCGGCAAAAGATCCCGGAGCCACCGGTAATGTAAATATTTCCGGAGCAGTTCCGGGAGGTGTCTGTCCTAAAAAAAGACTATCCTGCGGTATTGCCTGAGCAAATAAAGGGAGGGAGATCAGCACAAGGATTCCGCAAGTGAGAATAAGTTTTACTGATTTTCGCATGTTTTTTTCCTTTGATAATTACTTAAAAATGATTTATTGTTTTCAGCTTATAAGAAAAATAAATTAATTACATGCGAAAAATAATTTATGAATGCGGGGCAAATCAGAATTTCCTTGTGAAATGCACCCGGAACAGGTGAAGTGCACTAAGAGTAATGTTTATAAGGTTTCCGGAAGGACGAACGGTAAATAAGCCGGATGAATGAAAGCGAAAAAGTAAATTAAATATTTCTGCCTGAGCGGTCTTTCTGCAAATCAAGCGAAGCTTTTAGCCGCCCGATTATTTTCCTGCTGACGGGCAATGTCTCTCCGCTTTTTAATATTACATTATTTTTTCCGCCCCCCAGAGTCTGAATTGTTTCTATCTTTCCCGTATCAACAAGATATGATTTGTGGATGCGGAAATAGTTTGCGGGGAGTAAAGGAATAAGCTGCTTTATTGATTTGTCGTGAATAACCACGCGCCCGTCGCTGAGGTGGAGTTCAGTGTATATGTTATCGGCTTTAAAGTATCTGATATCCTCAATTGGTATAATGCGGATTTCGAATCCTGTTTTCACCGAAAGATATTTTACCGCATATCCGTCAAGTGCGTGGCTCGATTTAAGTCTCCGGAAAGCAGCTTTTAATCTTTCAATGTTATAAGGCTTGGGAATAAAATCGAGGACACCATATTCAAAAGCCTCAATAGCCCTGCTGATATTGGCTGAAATCACTATGGTATGAAAAGACCCGCTGACCGCGCTCTTAAGCAAATCAAATCCGTCCCTTGCATTTAAGTTCAGATCAAGGAGTAAAACATCAACCGGTTTTTCCTTCAGATAAAACTTTGCGCTCTCCAGAGTGGTCTCTATATGGATTGAGGTAACTTCATTTTTCAGTATCTGTTCAGTCAGAAGTTTTATATCCTCGGCAGTCGGTCTCTCGTCTTCAACAATCAGAATCCGCATCAGCTTCTCCTTATCTCTATAACGGATTCCCATCCGCCGGGGGTTTTATTTGAAATGAATTTCCATTTACCGGGATAGCTCTCCTCCAGCCGCCCCATAATATACCTTGAACCAAATCCGGTTGATCCCTTTGAATCCTCCGGATTAAACTCGCCGTCATTGGAAATTATGTACTGCACGGAGCCGGGATTGTTTTTCTGACGTATAACGAAAGTGCCGGCGGTTTTATTTTCATATCCGTGAGTCAGTCCGTTCTCAACGAGCGTATGTAATATCATCGGAGGGATTGTACTCTCCTCATCAATATCCGTGGTTTCCAGTTTGTAATCAGCCCCCTTGCGGTAGCTCATGATTTTAAGGTGAGCCCTGCAGAGCTCGAGTTCCTGTTTAAGGGGAATCTGCTTAAGAGATGAAATCTGATTTACCATTCTGAACTCATCCGCCAGAGCCTCAATAAGCCTGACTGCCGAAGGAGTATCCTTCCGGAGCCAGGCGATTATTGACGTAAGTGTATTAAGCACAAAGTGGGGATTAATATTTTTCTTAAGCAATTCATTTTCAAGGCGGGCGGATTTGAGCTGGGCTTCTTTTTCCGTTCTCTCTTTTCTGGCAAACTGTCTTGCAATAGAAAAGCTGGTGCAGATTACCATAGTGGTGGCTAAACCGGCAAAAGCAAAATCGAAGTAATACCCTCCCCAGGCAGCAATGATGCCCGCAGAAATAACAACACTCTCCTCCCGTCTTTTATATAAGGCAACCATTGTGATTATGCTGCTGAATATAAGTACCGTGAGTGCCATTACGTTAAAGAGATTTCCAATATCGGTAAAGAAGAAAAAGAGGATAAGAGTTATTGCGGCAATAACCCAGATGATTTTTTTGTCAAAAGAAAAGAGATAAATAAAAAATGCGGGGAACAGAACCGTAAAAAGGAATGTAATAACATTATAACTGTAATACTGCAGATAAATATAGGTATTCCGCATTTCAATCAGCATCGGCAAAAGCATAGTCAGGGAATCGAGTATTACAACAAAGCAAATCAGACCAAACAGCAAATGTTCCATTTTCCGTTTACGTGCGAAGTAGAGAAAAAGATTAAAGAGAAAGGGGATGAGCAGAATGCCGGTTACAAAAAAAGCCTGATAATACAACCGTGATATTTTATTCATCAGCACATCATACCTCCCCAGAAGCACATCTCCGTAATACCATTTCCAGGAGGGGATATTATTGTAATCAGAGAGCCGTATAACAATTGTATGTTTGCCCGGAGTCAAAAGCTCCTGAGCGAGGGGAAGGTGATAATTAAAGTCCCCCGGTTTTTCACTTTCAATATTATTTCCGATAACTCCGGTTTGTCCGGTTTTAACTCCGTCCCAGTAAATTTCGTAGGCGGTAACCAGATTAACGGGAAAGAGACCGTAAACCACTTTGGGGTTTAGTGTGTCCGGAATACTAATTCCGGTTTTAATAAGCCAGTTCCCTTCAGTATATCTGTAGTCGTCCAAAGCCGGATTGAACAATTGCCACAATGAATCGGGAAGAGCGGGAAGCGAATCTTTTGAATAAACATCAACTGCTATCTGCCAGTAATTTAATCTGACTGCATCCTTGTGTGAAGTTAAAATATTTGTCTGCGGTTCAGCGGCTGATATTTCAGCAGTCGTTACTGCAAATAACCGGAGAAGAAACAGACAAAAGAGAGTGGTATATAATTTATTCACAAAATATTTATTTCGGAAATTTATAAAATTGGTACACAAAATAAGTGTAATGCACCCGGAAAAGCAAGGAAAAAGAATAACGGGGTAACTGACAATATTAGCAATGAATGCTTACATCACAACCCGGACCTGGATTCTGCTTTGCTTATTTAATTTATAACTCGGTTCAGATTACCCTTTCAGACTCCTGTTTTTCACAATAATCAGCCCGACGGCAATCAGACCGGAAATAATTAATCCGAAATCCTCATACACTCTTATATTCACGGCTGCACTCAATCCCACCACTGACCATAAGAAGGGTATTATTATCATCGGATAAGGAATCCTTTTTTCGGACAGAAGTAAAACTCCCCACGTGAAAATAGTTGTGGGGCAGGGCAATCCGAAAGTGGGCGAATAAGGGTAACGGTGCCCGAAAAAATAACCGGTAACCGGATATATAATCAGTGCGTAAACAATCAGTACAATCCCGGCAATACCGGAAATATCCTTTGAATAAGCAAAAGTCAGTTTCTCCTTCCGGAGTGAATAGACAAAAAACAATATCCCCTGGAGAATAAATAAAATCCCGAACCCGTAAGCAGCTTTATTAATTGAGGTAAAAAAGACTATATGATAAATCACTCCAATCCACATCCAGAAAAAAGAAAGGATATACAGCACGTTCGGACCACTCTTTTTTTCTTTTCTGAAAAGGGACCGGAGAATAAACAGAACGGGAATATAAAATAAAAACTGTACGGGAAATACAGTTTCATTATACGCTCTCATAACATCAAAAAACTGTTCCACTGAAAAAGGCAACTCCATACAACTCACTCCTTGATACTTCTGAAAACTTAACTGTTATAAAATACAGATGCAAATTACATTGCGCAAACTTAATAAAATATTTTCAATTAATAAAATTATTTTTGCGGATTACTCTGTTACACTTTTCAGAAAATCGCCGGCAATAATAAGGAGTTTAACGCCATCCGGGGAGAATGAGCGATGAGAACTTAGCTCATCGGAGACGATATAAGTCTGATTTTTTGTAAGTTTCTGCTTTTCATCGGTAATCAGTTCAGTAATGAACTCCCCTTCGGCAAATGCCAGCTCTTAACCACAGATTCTCACCCCGCTTCACGGGGTAGGGAGATTAACCCCTCACCTGTCCCGCTTGCGGGAACAAATCGCCAACTCAACCTTTTTTCCGTCCTCCTCCGCTGGGGCGGATTCCGTCCTCTGCCTAATGACTATTAATGACAGCGCAGCGTAATGACTCCGTCGCAGGCGGATTCCCTCTTCTGTTTTCTGATGAGGTTCATAGGCAAATGGAACAGTTTCACACAGAGACCACAGAGA
>JAAYVN010000109.1 GCA_012517155.1 Ignavibacteriales bacterium
TCCTGACTTCGACAATGCGTCACCCTAAAAATTTTCCCAAAATTTTTTGTCAAAAAGAGGTTCGATTAATTTGTGCTTTGGAGTTATGAACATTGTTCTGGTTATAATTTCTCCACTCTTTGGCAATTTAATTTTTAGGGTAGTAATTGTTTTGGCTATATTCAAAACTTTATCCACGCTCAAATTAATGCCATTTATCTTTAATCTCCTTTCAAGTTCTTTGTATACTTTATAGGCTACAAAACAGATACAGACATGAGCTTCGATTCTTCGTGCGGTAAAATGGAACATTGGACGTATTTGAAGCATTCCTTTAGTAACCCGAAAAGCATTTTCTACAACCCATAATCCGCTATATTGTTTGTATACATCTTGACACGAAAGTGTAGTATTGGTTAAATATCCTTTCCACCCGTCCCATTTTTTATCCTCCTCTATTGATTGCCGATTTATCGTAACTGTTTATCCGAGATCTCTAAAAATTTATTGTAGCCACGCCTATTGATGTTCTCTTTTGTTAATTTTCCACTTTTATAGGCTTTTTCAAGACGTTTTATCCCTTTATCCCTATTATATTTGTCCTTCTTGGCTCTTTTCTCAGAATAACCTACAATTAATCGAACGCCGTCCTTTCTACATTCATTAAATTCTCCATCATGCTTTTCCGATGATAAAATCCATCTTTTGACAGCTTCTATTTCATTCTTGATCCTTGCCCCGATAATGTATTTGTAGCCCCCTGATTCCAAAAGGGCTATGTTTTGTTTACTCATTAAACCAGAATCGGCTACAATCACAAAATCATCCAAATTAAATCGCTTGACAAAATCCTCCACAATCGGGAGCATGGTTCGCCCTTCGTACTGCGAACCGTTAAAAATTGAATAAGAAAGCGGATATCCGTCTTTGCTTACCAAAAGCCCTAAAACCACTTGTGGTTGGGCGTATTTGCCGTCCTTAGAAAAACCCTTCTCACGAAGCTCATCCACATCGTCTGTTTCAAAATAAAGAGTCGTGACATCATAAAACATTAAACCGATATTATCCCCCAAAATCTTTTTTGTATGTTCTACACTGATTCGTTGAATCTCTTCTTGTTGGGTATTGTATAATTTATCCAAATAACGGTAAATCTTGTGTAACTGTACATCTTCATCAAAATATGACTGTAAGTAATCCACCGTAGCTGCTTTACTCATCGGTTGGCTCAAACGGGCTACAACCAAATACCTCAAAATATCATCCTCTATTGCATTAAATCCAATAGCTTGATATGCTTGATCTAATATCAGCCGGGTGCCGTTGAGTAGAATATTTTCTATGTTGGAGATAAGATATTCTGTAACTTGTTTCTCTTCTACTTCATGGTTAGATTGATCAAAAATGTCTTGTTCACCCAAATAAGTTGAAATCCATTTCTTGCCTTCAAGAATAAGCTTTTCTATTTCATTTTTATCTTTACTTATCCCAATAGTTTTTAACTCCCTAAAAGCACCTTTCCTTTTTTCTGCTACAACAACACTCGTTGTACCTGAGCGATTTTTCTTTTTGCGCACAAACATATGCAAAGGTATCATTTTTTCTTTGCGTCACCCAAATAGGTGATGCAAAAATCACAAATACCTCATTATGTAGCTGTTACAAAAAAACCCTTAAAATGTGTCGAAGTCAGGA
>JAAYVN010000110.1 GCA_012517155.1 Ignavibacteriales bacterium
GTTTTACTTGCAAATGAAGATCGACTATTTTGTTAGTCGGAGTCTTGCGAGGATCAATGAAAATGAATTTACAGTTTGGATTAGCTTTCTTTCTTTGGACCAGTCTATCAAATATAACCGGATGAGCTTCTGCCGTATTTGATCCGATAATTAAGAACAAATTGCAATGATCGATATCCTGATATGTTCCAATCGGTTCATCCGCACCGAATGTCGTTGTATATCCTCCCACTGCGCTAGCCATACAGAGTCTTGGATTACCTTCAACATTATTTGTACCGATATAGCCTTTGAAAAGTCTGTTAGCGAGGTAAGTTTCTTCTGTTTGTCCTTGGCCGGAACCGTAGAATCCGAGTGCATTAGGACCATTCTTAGCAATGATATCTTTAAATTTATTAGCGACCGTATTCATGGCTTCATCCCATGATACTTTAACGAGCTTGCCCTCTTTCCTAACCATTGGGGAGAGAAGACGGTTCTTTCCGGTGATCATTCTATTAAGGTAAAATCCCTTTACACAAAGAAGTCCCTTGTTAATAGTATTTTCTTTATCTCCTTTAATTCCAAAAGGTTTACCACCTTTCACACCAAGCATGACTCCGCATCCAACCCCACAGAACCGGCAAACTGTTTTATGCCAAGTAACACCGTCCTGAAGAGGAGCTGCAAACAATTTACTACCAAACAACGGTTGAACACCGATAGCTGTAGCTGCGGCTGTTAATGCAGAAGCCTTTAAAAAATCTCTTCTTGATAATGACATTTATTACTCCTGAAAATTAGTTATGAAATTTTAATGTGTGTCCTTTATGACACGTGAAACAAGTCTTTGCAACCGATTTCTTGAAATTGACCTCTTGGGCAGCATGACATCCCAGACACTGGTCGTCTTTGCCTTTCTTGTAAAAGGTCTCTTGCCCATCGCCATGACAGATATAACATCCGAAATTCATATCACCGTGTTTGCTTTCTTTCCAATCTTTAAATACTTCGGGAGTCATTTCTTCATGACATTCAGCACAGCCAATTGTCCAGTCAACATCAGGATGCTTATCCTTCTTGGGAGCTGAATTACCCACAAATCCATAAACCAGCATTGCGACTGCGAAAAATGTTGTTAAGAGATATATTTTTGATTTCATATTATTTCTCTTTTAGTTATTAAAATACAAATGTTATTTCAGATTTTAACTCCCATGGAGCAAGTTCCCATTTGTCACTGCCATTAATTAAATACTTCGTAGCAACACCTGGTGATAAATAACCAGCTCTAAAAGTAAATGTTAAATTGGAATAAATCTTATAATCTGTTTTAAGGTCGACTTCCCATCCTAAATCCGTAGCACTCTTTGTTAAATCCGGACCTGAATTCGTCCAAGCATAGACGGGTTGCGTGGCTTTTAAATATGTAAATGAACCGAATAATTTCCACTGAGGTGTAAGTGACACAGTACCGTTAATCTGAAGAGCTGTTGTGTTCTCAAGTTCTCGATATGCTCTTACATTAGGAGCTCCGAGTCCCTGAGGTGTAATTCCTTCCTCATCCGGCATAATTGAATCTTCCCATAACTCGGTTAAGTAAAAGAAACCTGCAGTACGCAGTTTATTAACGTTTCCTTTTCCTTGAGTAGGATCATCGTCTCCAGAACCCATTCCGGCAACCAATCCAACTGTCAAAGCATCAGTAGCAGCATAGTCAACTTTAAGGTAAGCATTATAACCCATCAAATCGCCGTTGTTCTTGTCATATTTAAGAGCATCCATCCCATTTGAAGCAGTATTTAGGCGACCAGCAAAAGTCTTATTGTCAATTTCATCCTTACCCATAAGATAATTTGCTTCATAATTGAAAGTCAGCTTATCATACTTTGTTGTACCTGCTGCACCTAAAACAGTCAACTGAGTTACCTGAGGAGTAAAGCGAGGTCTATTGTAATATAATCCATCAATAAGGTAAGCCACTGAATCTTCGAATGAAGCGTCTTTATAGTACATACCAAATAATTCCAAATTGGTAGCGCCAAATTTTGTAGTCCAGGCACCAGTAAATAAATTAGCATCGCTAGCATCATAATTACCTTTTGAATCCATCCCAACTCTTGCCAGGTCGGATATACTCAAAACGCCCTCAGATATTTTTGCAAATCCCAATTTGACAGCATCATCTTTCCCAACTTTTATATTGGCAAGAATACCATCATAATTATTATCGAGAACGAGTTTGTTTCCTGCTGACCAATTGAATCTACCTACGTTGAATGCAGCATAGATTGAGGGAACGTTGAACCAAATGTAAGCCTGGTCAACATGTAGAATATAGTGGGCATCTTTGTTGTCGAAGGCACCGCTTGCACCATTGTATGTGGGTGGCTCATTATCCACACCCCACCAACCCTGACCAAGGTCAAAGCGTGTAATAGCTTTGATGTTTTCACCATAATTAAATGAAAAGTTCAGTCTGAACATCTGAACAAAATAATGGTCTCTGTATTCACTTTTACCCATTGTAAAATCGTTTTGCATTTGACCCCAGGCATTATAAACACCGTTAAATTTTAATTCGGTTTTTGGCGGATCCTGAGCAAAAAGCATCTGGACTGCAAATAAAAATACAGCTACTGAAAATATACACTTTTTCATTGAACATACTCCAAAATGATTGTTGATAATTTATTTTTAGTAATAATCATTTAAACTATGCTGCCAATTTTATGCCAAAAATAAGATGGTATTATTAATAATAAACGCTGAATTCACAGAAAAGATAAGACGGATTCCCGTCAACTGACGGAAAAACACCCAATATTATTTTATATCGTATTTCAAGAGTTTATCCCTGAATGTAGTCCTTTTAATTCCAAGTAGTTGAGCTGCCTGAGATTGATTGCCTTTTGACTTTTTATAAGCCCAGCTAATTGCTGAAGCTTCAACTTCTTCAATCAGTTTATCCAAGCTAATTTTCTCACTATCACGAAAATCCATTGTCTGAAAATTTATCTTCTTTAAAAGAATGTCTTGTGGAAGCATTTCTTTGGTAATAACATTAGAATCAGAAAAAGCGATAATCCTACAAAAAGTATTCTCGAGTTGTCTTACATTACCAGGCCAGTTATATTCCGTTAAGACATCCAATGCTTCTTTAGAAAATTTGACTTCATTTTTACCTGTTTTTTTTGCAAAATGTTCAAGTAAAAGAGGGATATCTTCTTTTCTGTCTCTAAGAGGGGGAAGCGAAAGAGGAATAACTTTCAATCTGTAGAAAAGGTCTTCTCTGAATTCACCTTTCTCCACCTTTTCAAACAAGTTGACTTTTGTAGCGGCAATAATCCGGACATCAGTTTTTAATGGTGATACCCCCCCTACTTTTTCAAATTCTTTTTCCTGCAATACTCTAAGAAGTTTAACTTGAAAAGACAGGGGTATATCATCAACATCATCGAGAAAAAGAGTTCCTCCGTTAGCGAGTTCAAAGCGACCTTTTTTTTCTTTAATAGCTCCGGTAAATGCCCCCTTCACATGTCCAAACAATTCACTTTCCAATAATGATTCATTTAATATTGCGCAACTTAATTTTATAAAAGGTTTATCTTTTCGCGGACTATTATAATGAATGGCATTAGCAACAATTTCTTTTCCCGTTCCACTTTCACCTTCAATCAGGACTGCCATTTCTGTTTTTGAGATGGTATTAAGCTGTTCAAAAAGCTTTTGCATAACCCGAGATTTACCAATAATATTATGAAATGAATAAATCTGAGTGAGTTTTTCTTTCAGATTAACATTTTCCCTTTCAAGTTCCATAATATGTTTAACTTTGCTGACAAGAAGAAGCAAATGATCCAGCGAAAAAGGTTTTGTCAGATAGTCATAAGCACCAAGTTTCATTGCTTCAACAGCTGATTGAATAGTCCCATACCCTGTTATCATGACAACAAATGTCCCCGGACTAATATTTTTAACCTTTTGTAGCACTTCAAAACCATCCAAATGTGGCATTCGTATGTCAGTAATTACCAGATCCGATCCAAATTTTTCGACGTGAGCCAACGCCGCAATCGGAGATTCAAATGATTCCACGTTGTAACCCGCCTTATGGAGGGCATCGGTCATCGTAATTCTTTTAATTTTCTCGTCATCAATGACAACAATTCTCATTGTAAAACAGACTCCAAATGTTCTTCTAAAACCTCAGAAACCTTAAGCGGTTTCAGGGGAAGTTTTACTCTAAATTCAGTTCCTTTTCCTTCATTGCTTTTTACGCTAATCTCCCCATTATGTTGTGTTACAAAACTGTAGGCAAGATAAAGCCCCAAGCCTGTTCCATTATGTTTCTGCTTAGTTGTAAAAAACGGATCAAATATTTTATCCATATTTTTTTGGGGAATACCTGTCCCCGTATCAGCCACTTTTATTTCAACCGACCCTTCTTCACTCAAACCAGTACTAACTGTCAGTTCGCCTCCATCTGGCATAGCATCAGATGCATTAAGTATTAAGTTTACAAACACTTGTTCAAGATAATGAGCATCACCATAGATCAATGGTATCTCTTCAGCAAGTTTAGTTACAAGCCTTACATGATTTTTGCTAAGCTTTAACGATGTAAGTGAAAGAATATCTTTAAGAATAAAATTAATATCAACATCGCTCATCGTTAATTTATGGCTTCTAGCATAACTTAAGAGCTTTCGAACTAACATCTCAATTTTATAAGTGCTCTCCAAAGAGAGTTCAGCATATTTCTGAGTTTGTTCTCTGTTGTCCAAATCGTTAAGTATTACTTGCAGACAATTTTGTATTCCATCAAGCGGGCTATTAATTTCATGTGCAAGTCCAGAAACAAACTGACCAATAGCAGCCATTTTTTCTGATTGAATCAGCTGAGTCTGTGCAATCTTAATCTGTTCATACGCTTTTTCAATCTCCACCGTCCTTTCTTTTACCTTCATTTCAAGTTCTTCGTTGTACTTTTTAAGCTTGTCTTCAAGTTCTTTCTTCTCAGTTATATCCTGACTGAGCAGTACCACACCAAGATAGTTTTCATTATCTTTAACAACGTTATATGTGTTATCAAAATATCTACCCGAAGTTTTAATAATTCTATGACGAGTAGCATGTGGATTAGTCCTGAACTCATTCATAACTTCAAGCACTCGGTCTTTTATTTTACCTCCATGACAATCAAGAATAGAAGTCCCTATTCTTTCTTCGCTTTTCATTTTTCTAATATTTTCGGCAGCTTTATTGATAAAAATAATATCATTGTCATTATTAACAAATATAATCCCGACATCCAAGCTGTCCATTGTTGCCACTAAGGTTTTACGCTCACATAATGGTGAATCAGGCATTATTTCAATCCTTATTTTTGAAAAAAAAATTTATAATATAAATATAATAAATTATGGCGATTTTTCTTATACAAAACAGACAATAACATCTTTTTAACTTACATTATAAAAATGGAAAAGCGACTTCCGAAGAAGTCGCTTGAATCAGAAATCCTTTAAGTCCAAAGACTCTTCTGCCTTATTCAGGATTCATTTAGAAAACTTCTTATTTCAGAATTCGTTTTTTCTGCAAATTTTTCCGTAAAAAGCCATAAAATATAACCAGAAAAGATTCCCGCAACCACGACTAAAACTGCAAATACGAAATATGACAAGACAGGACTTGTCGTTTCTATTCCTGTTAATCCTGCGAGCATACCTTTATATATATATTCAATATAAGTATTGGGTAATGTTCCATGAAAAAGTAATCCGTGAATAAAGGTATATAAAAACAGAATTCCGCCCAAAAACATGGCTGATATTTTGCTTTGTCCTAAAAAGTAAAGTATTCCTTCTGCAATCAAAGCCTCCGAAAAGATAGCAATTATATAGTTTACACTTATACCGGAAGAAGCGGATTTGATAATTATTGTTAACAGAGCAACCAAAATCAACGATAATTTATAAGGGACAAATCTTTTGCCAAACAAAAGAACTAATACAGCAAAAAACGAGAAAACAATTCCTCTTGAGAAAAGAAGGAGTGATCCTGTTAAAGCACTTAAAGTAATTTCCAAAAGCCCCCAAATCAAGCCTACCACAAATGTGTAGACTATTTTTTCCTGAATATGCTTGAAGTTATTTTCAGCCATAAAATAATTCTCTTTCTATATTAAAATTCAGCCGTTCCATTATATACGTAACGGATTGTATAATTTTACCAATTCCAGAAAGGCTTTCCAGGTAATTCCAGTTGAACAGCTTCTTTTGTAAAAGCTTTTGTGTCAATACTATCCAGATCCGTATATTTTTTCATTACAGAATCTGCTTTGTACTTGGTACCGATATAATGTTCCTTATTTTCGAATCTCTTGATCCAAAAGGCGAATTGATTTTGTGTAAGCACATTATTTTGATAGGCTTTTTCGACGTTTGCTTTTATCCTGTCCCAGTAATCCGGATATGCTTTATAAACATAAGGTACTGTATTTGAGAGTACATTAATTCCAAAAGCATTTCCGGGTATATCATAAAGTGCATAAGGAGCAAATTTAATAGGATCAGTTGATTCAACCCATTTCTTTGCCTCGGGATCACCATGTTCAGCAGCAAAAGTGAACATCTCAACCATATCATGTTGAAGTTCCCAGATACCATGCCATTGAGTATAATCTGCTCCCATCATTTCCGCACCATGTCTAAATCTTCTTCCTTCATGATGCCAAGCATGATACATCAAAATCTCAGGAACTTCATCCCAACCGTTTAAGAGTACATCGGAATAAAATTTGCCGTCTTTTTCGAGCCTCTTAATTATGCCCTTTTCTGTCAGCTTTTTATTCCATCCGACCATAAGTCTTCTAATTTCATTATACTGAAGATTAGTAAGATCAGCTGTTAAAAGATAGGAATCTACGAATTCAGGAGAATGACAGCTCTTACAAATATCTTCCATTCTAGATCTTTTCATTTTCCAATCACCCAACTTATCAGCCATCCAAACTGTACGGAAACTCCAAGCTGCCTGACTCTCCCACGCCAGTCTAGCACTCACGTTATGTGTCATAGGCTGCGTTTCATTTCCGTCCATATGACAGGTCGTGCATACGGGTATATCAATTGGGATCGGTTTACCATCTTTAGAAGAGAAATTCAAGTCGAGTTTTTTCTCCTGACTTCTAAAGATATTTCCGTGTTTTGATTCCAAGTAAATTTCTATATGAGGATGATCAGGTCCCACATGGCACTCCCCACAAGTCTCGGGCTGTCTTGCGACTGCTTTGCTAAAAGTGTGTTTGGGATGGCAGGCATCACATTCTCCCACACTTTGATCCGGCCAAACATTTCCAATTGCGTGGCACTGTTCGCATCCATGTTTTGTAGATATAGGATTCTCAAAAATTGATCTATCAGCATTCTTTATTAACCAAAATTGATGTGCATGTTTACTATCTGCGAACTCATCAACCTGTTGAGCATGACATTCAGCACAGTCTTTCGGAGTCGGGTGTTTTGCCACAAGGAAATCACTTTCAGGGCAGTAAAAAGCGTCAAAATCGCCTTTTTTTGCCGTGTGACAGTCTGTACAGGAAATGTTCTGCTGAGCGTGAAGACTTTGTTTCCAATGGTCTATAGCTTTTAGAGCGATTCCTTTTTCCGTATGACATGTTACGCATCTTTTATTATCACCGCTAATATCAACAATGACTTCGGGTTTTCTGCTCAGCTTCATTTCGACTCCGGCTACAATAATTAGCACCACAAGCAAGAGAATGCTGAATAGACCGATTATCAATTTCTGCGTTTTCAATGAATTATTGTCACTCATCTATTGTCTCCATTATTTTTTCAATTGTTAATGAACTAGAATTTCGTAAACTGTAAAAAAGAGGAATATTATTATTGTTAATGAGCCCACAACATAATGTGTTTTCAAATTTGGTTTTTTCTTTCTTATCCACTCATCAATGAATGGCCAAAAAGTAGCAGCTATCACAAGCGCCATAATCAGGATTATACCTGCTTGTAACGGAATAAATTTCAACAAAGAATAAACAGCAAAGAAATACCATTCCGGTTTAATGTGTGCAGGCGTAACAGTTGGATCTGCGGGTTCACCCAGTCCTGGTGGAAGTATGACAGTTAATGCACTAATCAAAGTCAGCAGGAGGAACATTATTACCAAGCCATGATAAAAATGTTCAGGGAAAAAGGGATATGTTTCTTCTTTGTCGTCGTCTTCTAATTTAGCAACGCCATGCAATCTAACAAGAAGCATATGTAATCCAATAAGGACAAAAAGAAGCGCGGGCATTATTAAAATGTGCAGGTTATAAAACCTTGTAAGAGTGTTTGCTGTAACATTCTCACCTCCTCTCAGGAGTGCCAGAACCGAAGGACCAATTAATGGAATTTCTTTAATCATGTTAGTCCCAACGGTACTCGCCCAATAAGAAAGCTGATTATTAACGAGGGAATACCCAGTAAAGCATAGAGTGAAAGTTGCTCCGAGCATCAAAATACCAAGAATCCAATTCAGTTCTCTGGGTTTTCTATAACCCCTAGTAAAAAAGACTCTGATAACGTGCAAAAAAATTGCGATCACCATTAAGTTAGAAGCCCATCTATGAATACCTCTGATCCAAAAGCCCATACTAACTTCTTCGGTTATATACCTAACACTATCAAAAGCCTTTTCAGGTGAAGGTATATAATAGAAGGTGAGCATTATTCCGGTAACCACCATAAAGCAAAAAAGTATCAATGGTGTCACGCCTAAGGCATAGAACCAATTTTTCATGTGCTTGGGAATGGGTTCATTCAGAAGCTCTTTAGTTGTCTCTGCGGTCTTCTCACGATTGAATGGAATCCTATCTTCAAACCACATTCTTATTTTTGCGTTCATACACTGCTCCCGCTTTTATTCTCTATCCAAATATAGATGAGATTATTCTCAGCAGCCACCTTATACTCATCAAGAGCTCGTGGCGGAGGGCCTTCGATTACATTACCGGAAGCATCAAATATTCCTTTGTGGCAGGGACAGTAGAATCTATTTCTGTGTGCTTCCCAGTTCACTTTACATCCCAGATGCGTGCAAACCGATGAAAGCACTTTAAAACCATTTTCATCTCTAACAAGATAGAGTAAATTGTCTCCGACTTGAACTTCCTTAGCCTCTCCGGATTTCAAATCACCAGTACGCCCGATTAACAGTTTTCTCATGGGCGGAGAGTCCATTGAGGGGAACACATAAGCAACCCCGTGTCTTAGTAAAAGTAACGCGCTTGCTAATAATCCTCCACCGACAAAAAGTTTTTCAATAAACTTTCTGCGAGTTGTTTTCTGAGGATTATCTGAATTTTCCATATTTTACTCCTTAATAGGTTTACTATAAACATAATTTAAGAATCAAGTTTTATGCCATATAAAATTTCTGAAAATCATTTAAAAAGAGCGTTATAATGGTTGGCAGAAGTGAAATAAATCCGTCAAGTTACGGATTTTCGTCACTTATTGCTATAATGCTTTGGTAATCTTATATTTGTATTTCAAATTAATTTATATCAATAAATGAACATCACAGGAATAATTCTTGCAGGGGGTAAAAGTTCCAGAATGGGACAAAACAAATCACTTTTAAAGCTGGGGAGTTTAACTTTAATTGAAGTAATATTGCAAAAAATGAAATCATTTTTTGCAGAAGTTATAATTATTACAAACACTCCTAAAGATTATGAATTTCTGCATATTCCATTATATACGGACATCTACCCTCACCTCGGTCCGCTGTCCGGAATTCATTCGGGATTGGTTAACAGTCGAACTGATGTTAATTTTTTTATTTCTTGCGATTCACCATGTTTCACGTCAGAGTTATTAAACTATGTTGTAGCAAAGTACAACGGGCAGCAAGCCCTATCAATAAGTGAAGATGACCGTGTTCACTATCTCTTCGGAATTTATACAAGAGATTCCATCCCGGTTCTTGAAAGATGTTTAAAGAATAAAGAGCTTAGAGTATCGCAGTATTTTAATAAGATTGGGGGAGAGCTAATTTCAATTGAAAAATCAGGAATTTTTTCGGACGACTTGTTTTTTAATGTAAATACTGCAGAAGATTACGAAAAGTTAAAAAAGCTTTTTAAGGAAAGAGAATAAGGAAGCGTTAACTTTGAAGAAAAAGCCCGGCGGGAAGCACCCGCCGGATTCAAACCGAGAATTATTATCGCTTATTTAGTTTTGCTTGTCTTTCAGTAGCTTTGGAATCCCATTGTGGAATTATATTTTTTAAGAAGTCATATTTTTCCATTCTTAACTTTTCCATTTGCAGACCGATAAATTGTTGTGCTTTCTCTTTTGTTGAGATATCGGGCATAGGGATAGGTTGCGGGACATTCAGTTTCGCAAAAAGTTTTGCTAATTCTACTCTGGCAAGTTCAGCCTTCTGAATGGAAAGTGCAAGCACTCTGGCACTTTCGAGCGGGGCATGGAAACTAGCGCCGTGAGAAGCTGCGACATAATCCCATCTCCATTGTGCTTGTCTGATGAGGTTAAGAATATCCTTCATTTGTACCTCGGTAGCTCCATTTTCCCATGCCACTTTTGCTTCTATATGAGCTTTAGCAACGGCGTGTTCGGAAAGATTAAGGAGTTCAGCAATCTTATCCTGACGTTCATTAACATTTTTTATAAGAGCGTCTTCCGACTCCCTATGGCAAACCTGACAGGATCTTGAAATATTGTTTAGCGGACTTTGAATATGATGATCAGTAAATTTAATGCCTCCTTCACTCTTATAAGGCATATGGCAGTCTGCGCAAGATACTCCTCTCTGAGCATGAATACCCATATTAAAGACTTCATAGTCAGGATGCTGTGCTTTTAGTATCGGTGTTTTACTCAAGGAATGAACATAGTCAACATGCTGGACATCGTCATAGTATTTTTCCATTTGTTCAACACTGTGTCCATTATGCCATGGAAAAGTGAGGTACTTACCATCTCCTTTGAAATAATATTCAACATGACATTGTGCGCAAACCAGACTACGCATTTCCTGATGGGTGGCTTTTGTGAGATCTTTCCCCATATTCTTGAATGCCTCGCTGAGGGCGGGACGGGTTATTCTGAGGTTCATAGTTTTAGGATCGTGACAGTCCTGGCAACCAATATTATTGACCACTTCACTCCCAAGATCAGCCCACTTGCCTTTATAAAATTCCGCTGTTCCCATTTCTTTCATTAACCTAGGAACATCAGTGCTTTTACAAGTCCAGCAGGTTGCCGGTTGAGGCACAGCAGTTCTGAGGGTGTTTCTGATATCCTCAATTGCATGATAATGACCTCTGCCCTGGTTATAATCCCTCGAAAAGGCATAACCTGCCCAAAGAACGACCAAGTTGGGAGATCGTTTAAGCATATCCACCATTGCAGAGCCGCCATATTTGCTTGCAAAAGTGGTTTCAGCTGTCTGAACATAAGTTTGGTACTGTCGGGGGAAGTTTTCACCCCATACTTCGTTTCTGGGTTCCCAATCAGCTATTTGCTTTACTACCTGGAACTTCTGGATTGTTTCACTTCTTCGTTCCACAATGGAAGCGGCAAAAAGCCCAATGATAAAGACAACCACTACGGTGATTCCAAAAATAAGCCAAGCTACCCATGGCTTAGTATTGATTAATTCATTTAATTTTTTCATAATAGCATAACCTTCTATTTATTTTCGGATTTATTATTTTCAAACCATTCCGGAAGAGCGGGCTTAAGATCCGGAGTTCTTGCGAGAGGAACAGAAGAGAGGCTGCGAACTCTGCCGTGAGGAACTTCCCTATGGCAGTCCCAGCAAAATTTACCTTCACCATGTCGGGCCATGGAACCGGTAACACCTACGATAGAGCTTGTATTTATTAGTTCATTATGGCACCTGATACAATTTTCCTGAACGACGCTTTGTCCCGGACTTTTTATTTTAATAACCTGAGGTTCAAGGCGGAAAGTGAACATTGTTGTATGACGGCCTCCATCGGCAGCTTTGAACAAATATTTTCTTAGAAAATTATCCTGCGGCACATGGCAATCAGCACAAGTTGCGACTCGTGCATGGCTGCTTCTCTGCCAGGTGGCATACTGGGTAGTCATCACATGACAATTGATACATGCATCAGGATCGTTTGAGAGATACGAAGCAGCATTTGATATACGAATGATCATCAATCCGACCCCGACAAAAACGCCCAATGCCAAAATCACAGGGAGTTTCCAACGCGGTGGCGGAATCAAGTTTGTAAACCACTTTTTTTTGCTCATAGAGGTTTCCTTCCTTGTTAGTTATTAATGTTTTTGCCCTCATTAATCCTAAACAGAAACCACACTATTATTTTAGGCTGTTTTGTTCAGCCTGTTTATTCAAGTCTTTAATCTCCCTGGTTCCGGTTGGATGACCAAGGTTCTTAACATTCTTAAAGTTTTCTTTATAGACCTCATATTTTATGCTGTTATCCCAGTTTCCCGATGCCATACCAATGCCGGTAACAGCAACAAATAAAAGAATAATACCAAAAGCAAGTGTGGGCTTCTTATTATCTTTCTTTGTAATCCGGTTTTGGAGAGAAAGAGTATCCTTAACCGGACAGCTATCAACACAGGCAAGGCAAGAAGTACACTCATCCGAATAAACAACTTTAAGCTTATCCACCTTAATATTTGAAGGGCAAGCTTTATTGCACAAACCGCAATCAATACAGGAGGATTCATTCCTTGTTATTTTGTTAGGGCTAATCAATCCGATAATCCCTAGCAATGCTCCGTATGGACAGAGATATCTGCACCAGAAATTCCTTACAACAACTGATAAGACGAAGAGACTTCCGATAACTATTAACGAGAAACGGGAGATATCAGCAAAGAAGTAGTACATTTTAATATCCGCCATCAGGTTATAAGGAGTATCAAGGAATAAACCAATTGCTTCCACGGTCATCAAGAAAAAGATCGAATAGACAAAAAACGCAAGCAGAAGGTATTTCAGACTTCTGAGCGGGATATCGAGCCACTTGGGTAAGTTAATTTTTTTCTTAAACAGTTTTTGCCCGAAATCACCAACCAGCTCCGATAATAAACCTACCGGGCACAGCCAACTGCAAAACGATTTTGCATATACCAAAGATAATAAAATAATCGCAGATAAAATAAAAAAACCAGCTGGGTGATATGAGTGAATGGTTCCGGTGGTAAGGAAATAATATATACTCATCAAAGCACTGATAGGTAGAAATCCTTCCACTCCCGGAGGGCGGTTTACAGCAGGTTCAAGGGCAGATGATTCAAGACTTCCTATAAAGAAGTACATTTCAATGCCTATCCATATACAAAGCAGAGCAAAAAGGAGTTGAACTGTAAATCTTGTTTTTTGAATTTTTTTTAGGTTATTTTTTATATACTTAGCCATATCGGATATTCTTATCTGATTAATCAGCAAAAATTTTTTATTTGATCGTACTTATTTTTTTTAAGGTTCTTGTAGTGAATTTATCGATAGTCTGCTTTGTAAGCATTTCCTTTGTTTTTTTAATCAGGGAACCCCATTCATTATGCAAAGGGCAAGGAGTATCATGAGAACATGAAGGAAAACCGAGAACGCAGTTACTAAATATGCCATCTCCGTCAATAGCAAGGACGATATCAAGTAGTCTTATCTGACTGCTTTTTTTCCCCAGAAAGAATCCCCCCTTTTTTCCTTTTTTTGAGTCCACAATACCCGTTGCAGTCAGCTGCTGCAAAATTTTGGAAACGAACTCTTTTGGTATCCTGAGGTGTTCCGAAATCTCTTCTGCAGAATAGACCTCACCCAATCCCTTTGCTGAGAGAAAGAGAACAGCTTGAAGTCCATATTCGCATTTTTTTGAAAATATTATTGACATAACTTATCAGATTTAATTATCTGATTAAAATTAACATTTTTTTTTATTTTAGCCAAATTTGCGACTAATTTTTACCTGTTTTTTTTTGAAAAAATTCTGTTGCAAAATCAATAACGCAAATACTACCGTATTTTTTATGAGTCATAACCGAGACACCGGCAAGGCGGAAGTCAGAAGAAAGAAGCATAAAGCGATGACCTCTTTCAGGAACGCCATCATCTATTAAAAGCTGGCTTACAATTTCCCTACCGGATTTAAAGCCATAACTTATACTTTCAGACACATTACCCTTCCACACACCATATCTCTCAATCCGACTATCCACTGTGGATCTGTCTTTACCGGAATGTCCGATTTCACCTGTTTTTGACTGGTCCCTTGCATGATCCAAGGCCGCCAGGCAAATTCCAAATGAGGGTTCAAGAGGGTTAACGGGCTTAAGATTCTTTAATACTTTAATAGCTTCGCGGAGTGGAGAAATACCCTCTTCAGTAACAGTATAATAATCCCAACCCGGTTCCTTATAATTCTTGTCTTTATAGAACCTTAGCATAGGTTCCAAAAATTCCTTAGCATATTTTGCGGGATTTGTGCGCGCCATGTTAAGGTGATAAATGACATCCTTTTCATCCTGCGAAAGATAGGTTTCATTATCAGCGGTTCCAAGAGTATGACGATCCCATCCTTTATTATCCCAAATATTTAGTTCCGTCTGAGCAAGAATACGCAGATTTAAAGAGCAGAATGTTAGCAGAAAGAATAACAAAACAAGCGTTGCATTTTTTAAGCTTTTCGGGAAAATCATTTCTTTATTTATTAAATATTTGGATATAGAATAAGTCAAGGCGGGGCAATTCCCGCCTTGGTTAATTAATTTTATTCTTCAATCAAGCCACGACGTTTGAGCAGTCCTTCAACATTAGGTTCTTTTCCTCTAAACCTTTTATAGAGCGTCATAGCTTCTTCAGTGCCACCCTTTGAAAGAATGTTATTTCTGAAAGCGGCAGCGGTTTTAGAGTCAAATATCCCATTTTCTTTGAAAGCATCAAACGCGTCAGTATCAAGAACCTCTGCCCAGATATAGCTATAGTATCCGGATGAATATCCACCGGCGAAAATGTGAGAGAAAAAAGTACTTCGATATCTGACACCTATTTCGGGCATAAGACCTAGTTTTTCGAAGAGTTCATTTTCAAAGTCATCAACACTGATCGGTTTTTCCTGTGCCACAGTATGATAATTCATATCGAGCAAAGATGCAGAGAGATAAGAGACAGTAGCAAAGCCCTGGTTAAATTTTGAAACTTTTTGAATTTTTTCAATAAGTTCATCGGGCATTGGTTCGCCGGTTTCATAGTGTTTTGCAAACATCTTTAAGACTTGTGGTTCGGAGACCCAGTGTTCCATTATCTGGGAAGGAAGTTCAACAAAATCCCAAGCAACATTAGTACCACTGAGGGATGGATATGTAACTTTTGAAAGGAGACCATGGAGTGCATGACCAAACTCGTGGAACATAGTTTCAACTTCCCCAAAAGTTATGAGAGCTGGCTTATCTTTTGTTGGTTTAGTAAAGTTACCCGTGTTAAAGACAATTGGAGAAACATATTCACCGGCAATATTAGATTGATTTCTGTAGTTATCCATCCATGCACCTGCACGTTTAGATTCTCTCGGGAAATAATCGGTATAAATAATTCCAACATGATCGCCATTTGCCTCTTTCATTTCAAAAACCCGGACATCGGGATGATAAGTGGGAATATCCTTTCGTTCAGTAAATGTGAAGCCATAAAGTTTATTAACAACTGTAAACAAACCGTCTATTACATTCTCAATTCTGAAATAGGGTCTAAGCATTTCTTCATCAAGATCATATTTTTCTTTCTTCAGTTTTTCGGCATAGTAGCTCCAATCCCAAGGTGCAAGCGGTTCGTTGTTCCCCTCTTTTTTTGCAATTGCAGTGAGTTCCTCAAGTTCAATTTTAGCTTTTTTAAGTGCGGGTTCCCAAATTTTCATAAGAAAATCGTAAACCGTATTCGGATCTTTCGCCATATATCTTTCAAGAACGAAATCGGCGTGAGTTTTGTAACCGAGAAGATTAGCTCTCTTAAGGCGAAGAAGGACCATTTGTTCAACAATTTTTTTATTGTCAAATTCGTTATTGTTGTTTGCTTTAAGTGAGGAAGCCTTGAAGAGTTTTTCCCTAAGTTCCCGTTTATCGCTATAAAGCATTATAGGCCTCATACTCGGAGCCTGTAGAGTAAACACCCATTTATTTTCATAGCCTCGCTTATGGGCTTCTTCCAGAGCGGCCTGAATTGCCGAAGGAGGAAGACCGGACAAGTCTTCTTCTTTATCGATAATTAGTTCAAAAGCATTGGTTTCTTTTAGCACATTTTCTCTAAACTTCAGGGAGTTCAGTGATAACTCTTCATTGATTTTCCTTAGTTTTTCCTTATCGGCCTCATTAAGATCAGCACCACTTCTTACAAAGTTCTTGTAGTATTTATCAAGAAGAGTTTTTTGTTCTGCTGACAGATTAAGTTTATCAATCTTGTTAAAGAGTATCTTAATCCTTTCAAAGAGTTTGGGGTTAAGATTGATATCATCACTATGCTTGGAAAGCAGGGGTGAGAGTTCCTGGGAAATTTTTTGAATTTCAGGATTAGTATGCGCACCCGAGAGGTGGAAGAAAACCCCGCTGACCTTATCAAGAATCTGTCCGGTTTTTTCAAAAGCCTCAATAGTATTTGCGAATGTAGGTTCTTCAATATTATTAATAATCGCATCTACTTCCTCCCTATGCTTTTTCATACCCTCAAGAAAAGCGGGCATAAAATGCTCATTTTTAACTAAATCAAATGGGGGTGTGCCAAAAGGAGTTTTCCACTCCACTAAAAGAGGATTTTCCACTTTTTTTTCTCCTTCGTTGTTGCTGAAAACTGCTATTGTTAAAAGAAACAGAATTACAATCAACTTTTTCATTTTTATCCTTTTTATTTATTACTAAGTTTTTATTAAAAGCGCAACATTTTCGATATGATATGTGTGAGGAAACATATCAACCGGTTTGATTTTAACTAGTTTATACTTCGGAGTCATTAATGTAATATCCCGCACCTGGGTTGCCGGATTGCAACTTATGTAAACAATTTTTGAAGGTGCCAATTGTAAAATATCGTCAATAGTATTTGTGTGCATTCCGTTCCTGGGGGGATCCACGACAACAACATCCGGTTTAGGGAGATTATTCTGAGTTATGTAGGGAAGGAATGATTTATAAAGATCAACATTATGCGAGGTGACATTATTTACAGAGTTAATTATTACATTTTGTTCCGCATTCTTAACAGACTCCAAGACAGATTCAAAACCATGAATTTCTTTAGTAAAAGAAGACATGTATACAGCAATGGTTCCGGCTCCCGAATAAAGATCATACAGTATTTCATTTCCGGATAAGTCAGCAAAGTTAAGGGCTGTATCGTAAAGTTTCAATGCCTGGGAAGTATTTGTCTGGAAAAAAGAATTTGCACTAATTCTAAATTTATAATTACCTATTGTATCGTAAATAAAACCTTCCCCATACAGAACCACTTCCCTTTCCCCCACAGCGACACCACTTTTGCTTGCGGTAATATTATTTACAACGGTGGTTATGGAAGGAAAAAGTTTAATCAATTTGTCAGTGTATTCCTCAAGAAGGGAAGAATTTTCTTCAGAAGTAACGAGATTTACCATTAAATCCTTAGTATTATAAGAATGACGAATGGCGAGGTTCCTCAGAAAACCGGTGTGGGTTTTTGTGGAATAGACAGTAGTTTGTTTGTCTAGAAAAAACTTATAAGTAAAGTTAAGAATTCCGTTACTTTTATGAGACTGAAGAAAACACTCGTCAATATTAAGCACGCGATCAAAGCGACCTGGGACGTGTAATCCGAGTGCATAGTCAGTCCTGATTAGTGCCGGAATATCTATTTCCTCTTTAAGCAACCATCTCCTATCACCAAATGAAAATTCCATTTTATTCCGATAGAAAAACGTTTCTTTTGAGGGAACGATTTCTTCGATCCGGAAATTTTCGAACCCTCCCAGTTGAGTAAAGGTTTCAGTAACCTGAAGTTGTTTATATTTTAACTGAGCAGAATAATCCATGTCCTGCTGTTTACATCCACCGCAGGTCCCAAAGAATTTACATTTTGGAGTAATTCTTTCGGAAGAAGGGGTTAAAATTTCAAGTATTTGAGCATTTGCGTAGTTTTTTTTCTTTTTAGTAATCTGAATACGAGCAAGATCTCCGGGATATCCTTTCTCGACAAAAATAACGAAGTTTTGGAGGTCCTGCTCAGGATCATCCAAATTGACCCTGGCAATCCCCTTTCCCTCAAAAGCGTAGGAAGTAATCCCTACTTCCAATATATCCTTCACTTTCATTACGGAGACCTCTTTAGCAAAAGTGCCTTAAAACCAATATATTTATCACCACCGAGTTTAAGATATGCGTGGACTTCATGTTTAATCTGTCCAAACAATTTTCTGAACTGGCGGTTCTTTTCCTCCTCATCATCCTGTTTTCTGGTATTAAGACTTCTTTGATAATAAGTATAATAATTTTTTAAAGTGGAAGAAAGGTCCTCCTCATCAACAATCTGGAAATTTCTTTCATTATAGTATGAAGCCACTTTATCGGCATCAAGAGGGACAATACCAGTACGATCCCAAATATCTTTGACAAAAGCCGGGACATTTTCTCTTAGAGAAGTAACCTCTCCAACAGAGAGAAGCCCATCGGGAGTGAGAACACGTTTAATATCTTTTAATATTTTCCCTCGTTTCTTTTTTGATATAGCTCCCTGAGAATAAACGAGGGAGACTGAAGAATCCTTAAGATCGAGCGAATCAAATTCCATGTTTCGAATTTTAACATTAGGAATATCACCGAGAAGAATCCGAGACCAAAGAAGAGCCTCTTCATTCTCAACAGCATACCAGACAGTTCCCACTCCAGGCGAAGAAGCGTTAATTCTGACCAATTCTTCAAGTCCATATCCAATAAACAGAGAACTACCCTGGAAGTTTTGGGTATGTTTCAGAAGCATCTTATATTGCTTTTCCAGTCCGG
Organism: Ignavibacteriales bacterium; assembly: GCA_012517155.1. Classification (GTDB taxonomy): domain Bacteria; phylum Bacteroidota; class Ignavibacteria; order Ignavibacteriales; family Ignavibacteriaceae; genus JAAYVN01. Next base: position 19,041 of record JAAYVN010000110.1, read on the forward strand.
GGAGTTTAATCTTGGGTTCTTGCATTAGTTATTTCCTTAACCGAGTTCAAAAGTAGTTACACCGAAGACTCTATCCGGATTATCTTTTGGTGTACCATTATTATACATCCGAGCTGTTTCGAAGACATATTTCATATTATACTTATCTTTCAGCAAATTAGCAGGAGAATTAACCTCGGGAATATCGAGATAAACCTCTGCGCCATCGGCAAAATCAATTAACGAGAGGAAAATCTTTTCAGCTGATAAAGCATCATCAGCAAACAAGGGACCAATTTTATAACCCCTGATGCATTTCCTAATCATACCATAACCCAGGATTTGATTATCTCTGATTGCAATTTTAGTTAAAGATTCCGGTTGATTAATCCAGTTATGTAAAAAGGATTCTCTTCTTGCCGGGAACACAGAAGCGTCATAGTCAAGAAGGGATGTAATCGAAATATCTTTAAGATCCAAGAGTGAAGAATCTGTTTTCCCTCTAAGTCCAATTCCTTCAAATCTATTTTGTCTATAAGCAAGTTTATAGCCGGATTTCATATAATTCGATTGCTGAGCGACAACACCATCCATTCCACTAACAAGGTCATTAAGATAGTTATACGCATGTTTCCAGATCCGGAAACCATAACCGCCGCCCCTGAATTTCTCTTTAACGATATAGAATCCCATAAACCCAAATTGGTCAGAATAGCGAACTGCAGACTTAACCGCGATAATTTCGCCATCGAGTTCTCCGACAAAGAATCCTGATGGGTCTGTATTATAGAAGCAGTGTGCGTCATATAAACCGGGATTCCAGCCCTCAACAGCAGCCCATTGAACTGCGAGTGCAATTTCTTCCGGTCTCATATTTCTGATTGTATATGACATATTGAATTTCAAGCAAATATTGACTTGGCAAGTTCAAATTCATCGTGTGACAGGGGTTTTTCGGCCGCATCTACATTCATCTTAACCTGTCTGAGATTACGGAAGCCCGGGATCACAGCGCCAACTACGTTAAAATGAAGAACAAACTGAAGTGCAACACGTACGAGATCCTCGGTTGTGCTTCCAAAGTGTTTTTTCAGCAATTCAATTTTGGGTTCGACTTCAGAAAGTTTTTCAGCTGAGAAGCGGGGATTACCACGACGATTATCACCCGGTTCGAATTGCGGAGGATTATTCTTAGAATATTTTCCGAGAAGTACTCCCTGATTGAGAGGACTAAATGCAACAAAAGACATTTTATACTCTTCAAGCAATTTGCGTGTAGGGGTATTATCCTGAATAAATCTGTAGTCCATCAGATGAGCGAAACTCTGAAGAGCGTCCGGCTTGACTTTAGGAACGAGCTTAGTAAAATCCTCGTGAGAATAAGCCGACTGTCCAATGTGTTTTATTTTCCCTTCATCCCTGAGGCGATACATAACTTCAACCGCGTCATCGAGATACATGTCATTTTCACCGAAGTAGCCATGATGAAAATAATAGAGATCAATGTATTCACGTTTGAGATTGAATAATGATTGTTCGCATTGCTGACGAATGTGGAGTGGTTCGTAAGCATGTGCGGCAGTTCCTTTAAACCAGCCAACTTTAGTAGCTATAGTCACATTTTTTGTTCGGGGTCCAAGAATTCGTGCAAGCATTCGTTCAGCATTTCCGTTTCCATAAACATCGGCATTATCGAAATGATTAACTCCTTTATCCAGAGCATAGAAAACACCTTCGCGTGCTTCATTTTCATCCACGTTAGCCCAACCATTTGGACTGCCATCATTCCAGTTGAGACCACCGAGTGTCCAGCAACCAAGACTAATTTCGCTTATTTGAATACCGGTTTTACCAAGTTCTCTGTATTTCATAGTAATTCCTTTTTAGAAAATTTTAATATATAATTTAACATTTTGAGAGGGAAAATTAAAGGTAATAATGGGAAGTGCTTTTGAATTTAAAGGAAAGAAAGAAATTTTGAGGGAGCCATGTGACAGGCTCCCAGAAAACATTTATTTTATCAGGACCATTTTACGTGCTGAGACACGAGAACCGGATTCGAGAGTGTAGAAGTAAATACCGGACGCAAATGAGCGGGCATCGAACAAGACGCGATGGTATCCCTGATCCAAAACGTCATCAATAAGAGTAGCAATCAGTTCGCCAAGAATATTAAAGACTTTGAGAGTTACTTTCTGCTGAAGCGGGAGATTAAATCCGATAGTTGTTGAGGGATTAAAGGGATTCGGATAATTCTGGTGGAGAGAAAATTCCTCCGGTAAATAGTTGTCGTCTGCACTGTTTATTATGTAGGCTTTGTTTGTTACAAAAGTAAAGACATCGTCTTTTTTAATAGGGCGTTTGGTCAGTACAAAATTTGTATCTCCGGGGGCAGGCAAAATCACAGGAGAAGTTGGCAGCAATGAGTTTATCTGTGCATGAGTATTTGTCGGGACCTGCTGAAATGGAGGCGGAGTTAAGAATGCGATTTCCTCCTTAGGATCCCACTTGTCATTTTTAGTAGATGTCTGTTCGCGTACTATCAGAGTGAGTTTATTACCTGACATCAAATTAATTGCTTTAAAAGGTACTTTAACAGTTCTTTGACCGGTTACACCAAGTGCAGTATCGAGAGGAGAAGAGTACTGACCATTGGCAAGCGTATCGGTACTTCCCCAAACAAGCGCAATATCAATGGGGGCGAGAAGACGTGTGCCAACTGTGGGGATCACATAGTTAAAAATAAGATTTGTACCTGAATTGTTGATCATGTAGGAGCCGGTCATGTCCAACTCAAGTTTGAAAACCGGTTTAAACTCAACTGAGATACCATCAAATGTTTCCGTCCGATAAAAATTATTAACACCTTTATTGAGAGGAAAACGATTAATTTTGAGGGTAGAATTATTAATATCTCTAATATTTGCAAAGACGGTATCCAAGGACTGGGTAGTATCGAATTTAATTTCGTAAGTATGTCCGGTCATAGCAGTTGAATCAATAGAATGGACCATGAACTTTGCAGTGGTAGAGCCCTGATTGTGGTTAAGAATTGAGGGATTAAGAATACCCTGAGATTTTTCGGGTTTGATTTTTCGAGCGATTATTTCGTAATCCTTGTTATATTGTCCCCAGCTTGCCCAGACAACGAGGATTTCATCCTGTCCGGTTACGATGAAATCGGGTTCCCACTGGAATGAGGAGGAGTATTGATTCACCTGAGTTTCGAAAGTATAATTACGGTTATTCTGATCAAAAAAGATTGTGTAGACTCCTTCCCTATCGCCATCCTGCCGCCAGCTTGACCAGACGAAAGCAAGGTTTCCATTTCCGAGATTTCTTACTTTGGGAAGCCATTGATAAAGGTTAGTGGTTTTGTTTACCAAAACTTCTCCCCCAATACGAGTTGCGAAGTTATCAAAGCGTTGATAAATTATAGAACCATCTGAACCGTCCTGCCGCCAGCTGCACCAGGTTACGACGAAACCGTTTTCCAGCGGAGTAATGTCACCATACCATTGATAATCGTTCACGTATGAGTTTATTTGAAGATCACCAGAGGCAACTATAGGAGACCAGTTTGCGTCGTAGAGACGTGCAAAGACGCCGTACCCAGAGGGTGTTGCTTCATCCTGCCGCCATGATTCCCAAATGATAACTTTGTTTCCATTGGAAAGATAGCGAACAGCAGGTCTGGTCTGGCTGAATTGAGTGGTTACATTTACGCGAAATTCAGTCCCCACTTTATTACCATCAGCATCAAAGCGCTGAGCATATACACCCCTATCACTTCCATCCTGGAACCAGGAATCCCAGACGACAACGAAATTTCCCGCATCATCAATTGCGACATCGGGGTTAGTCTGAGTTCCTTCGGTAAAGGTATTAACCAGAATTTCGTTAGACACAGGGAGGTTATTTTTGTAGAGTTTAACCTTAACATCATAAATTGAGTTGAAGCCAGAATGGGAAGCCCATGCAATAACAAAAGTACCGGATGAATTCATAGCGAGGGCAGGTTTTTCCTGATTGCCATCAGAAATATCATTTACATGGGTTTCTGTTCCTGATTTTGTCAGGTCGGCATTAAAACGCTGAAAGTAAATATCCCCACCATTGCCTGAGCCCTGCTGACCAAAGGAATTCCAGGCGATAACGAAAGCACCATCAGAGGCGCGAGCGATTTGTGGATCGCGCTGGACAGAGTCAAGGTAAGTGTTTACAAGAAATTCATTTTGAGCAAAAAGGGAAAAATAAAAGATGCACAGAAGTAGAATTAATTTTTTCATAATAAACCTCACTTAACCTGAAAGTCTAATAATGGATAACTGCTGGCGTAGGGGATTTCATAATGCCACCATTCAGCTTCGTACTCTGAAAAGCCAGCATAGTTCATAACCGTTTTCAAGAGAGTACGATTTGCAAGAATGTCAGGAGGAAGGTTAGTGTAACTATGCGAAGCCTGGTCACTAAAGTCATCAAAAAGGGTTGGCATGGGGAGTTCCTGCCCGGTAGCCAAATCGACAAGGGTGAGGTCTATGGCACCTCCGCGGTTATGTTTAGAGCCAGAGGAGGGGTCGGCAATATATGTTGAATTGGGGAATATTTCCCAGAAAAGCCATTGAACAGCGCGAGGCCGATAGCCATCCCAAATTTTAATACCAATCCCCTGAGGATAGCTCTGGCTGTTATGAGTACGGATTTTGCGTAGGGAATCCTGAGCAGTTTTCAGCCTGACTGCCGCACTTGACAGGATTAGACACTCGTTAGTTGCATAAAATTTAGGAAGGGGCATATCGCCCTGGGGAAGATTAAGGAATTTGTGGTCCTTTGTTGAATACCTTAGATCAATAACAATATCCGGAATAAGATCCTTGGGATTAACCAATTCATCCACTGCGGATTGGCAAAACGCTACAATCGGGAGAAGGATAATGAGAAATAACTTTTTCATGGGTATGCCTATTAAATAGTCTTAAATAAAGTTACTTATTTTAATTACTAATATAAAAAATATTTTTATATTTGCAGGAGGCAAGTGAGGAAAAAGAAGTAAGAAGTATGAGACTTAAAATAATTGCACTAATAATTTTGATAAGCGGAATAGTATACCCGCAGATAAGAATAAAAGCTGTAGGAGATATTATGCCGGGCTCCATAACGCCTAAAAGAGTTATACCACTGGATTCGGGAAAAGTGTTTGTGGATTCGCTTGCCAGGTTTTTTACCGGAGCTGATATTACAATGGGAAATCTGGAGGGAGCATTAATTGAACCGGGAATGAAAGCCAATAAATGCAGCGACACATCGAGAGCGCTGGGCAGATGTTATGAGTTTGGGATACCTTCGTATGTAGCAAAATCGTTAAAGCGAATCGGATTTAATCTGCTTAGTAATGATAATAACCACTATAAAGATTATTCTTCTGAGGGGGTAAGGAATACGGAAAAAGTGGTTACGCAGCTTGGAATGAAATATTTAGGAGTAAAGGGGGTAACATTTTTTACCAAGGGAACCAGCAAAATTGCGATACTTCCCTTCTCGACGAACAAGGAGAGTAATTACATTCCCGATTATGATGGGGGGAAGAAATTAGTAAAAGCCTATTCTGACTCAGGATATATAGTAATAATAACTTTCCATGGAGGTAGGGAGGGGAAATCGGCACAAAACGTACGAAACGAAGAGGAGATTTTCCTAGGGGAAAAGAGGGGGAATATGATAAAGTTTGCAAGAGGATTAGTTGATGCGGGGGCATCATTAATTGTTGGGCACGGACCACATGTTTTGCGGGGAATGGAGTTGTATAAGGGAAAACTGATAGCATATTCACTTGGTAATTTTTTAACATATGGAAATGTGAATATACAGGGAGTTTCGGGGATATCTGTAATGCTGGATGTGACAATTGATGAGAAGAACGGGGATTTTGTAAAGGGAGAGTTGGTCCCTTTCAGGCAGAAGTCACCCGGAATTGCTTACTATGACAAGAGCAGGGAGGGAATTAAGGTGATACAGAAACTTATAAGAGAGGATTTCCCAAACGGAAAACTGGTGATAACGGAAGAGGGGAAGATAATTCGATAAACAGAAAGTTTTAGTGTTTTAATGTTAAATATCTTCAGCAAAGAATAAAAAGGAGCAGTAAAATGCGTGGGAGTGTAAAAGGCAATTTATTAGTAGCCGTAATTAACAGTAAAAATGATTTGAACGTATTATTAAATAAGAAAGTTTATCGTATTCCGGTGGCAAGTTTTAATAAATACCTTAAGAATAAATGGGTGCCAGAATTCATATGTTTCTATCAAACGCTACTTTTTAAGGAAGAGGGTTACAGAATTAACTATATAGCAAGGGTGCTCTCTTTTCAGGAGGTGAAACGTCAGGAAATATTTCCTGATGAAATGCCTGACGCACCTAAATTTGACAAAAAATATTATCTTTTTTCTGTAGATAAAATTCAGAAACTAGATTCGTCCATTATTAGCAGACGAAGACGAAGGATTAACTTCATAATATCAAATACTTATCTATTTGAGAGTGCCAAGGAAATTAACGATCTTTATATAGGGAACAGGATGGAAAACAAACTTTGGAGTGCTCAAAAAAAAATAAAATAATCGCAGAAAGAGAGGAATTTGTAAGAGCAAGAGGAAAGTACTACGCGATAGACTTTTCCGTGTACTGCAATAAAGGGAAAATTGCTATTGAAACTGATGGAGATTTCTGGCATATTTCCAAAGAAAAAGCGAGAGAAGATAATAACAGGGACAATGATTTGAAGACTGCCGGATGGCAGGTTTTGAGATTTTCGGAAGAGCAAGTATTGAAACATATGAACAAAGAGTGCATGCCAATAATTAAGGAAAATGTTAAAAATTATGGAGGTGTGGAGAGCTTAAAATAAATAAGGGGGTGGTTTGATAATTTAATTTTTTTTGTATATTTGAAAGTGTTCTTAAGATAAAATTGTGTGAGATAAAAAGGGGAAGATCTAATTTCCTAATTGCGGACTATGTGAATACGAACAGTAAATAATTGTATTTATAAAACATATAAAGGAGTGCGCATGAAAAGATCGATACTTTTGGTGGTGTTTATTTTACTTGCCGGATCATTATTCAGTCAAGTAAAAACAAATTTTGAACAGATCCTTATTGATAAAGAGAAGGATCCGACTATTGTTTTAAAAGCCTACGAGACAGCAGGGGCCACAGGTCATCCGGTTGAAATCTATATACCCAATCAGGCACTTATGGAGGCTGTTTCAGTAGAGGACGGAAAAATTGTTTATGCAGTTATAACTAATTTTCTTCATCCATTCAAAGACGGCTACTGTACGACATGGGATGAGATACAGAAGAAATTCAATACTACAAAAGCCAGGCTTACATTTGCGGACGGGCATGTAAGCGATAATACGGGGGAAGTTCTGCAATTATCACCAAGACCGAAGGGGAGTAAATTACTGCTGGTGCCTTCTCCCACAACTTCAAGAAGAAACGTGTTTGCGTTTGATTATAATACGGGAGATCTTGTTGATACGGCATTCGTACCTTATTCATATCCAACACTCAGCACACCGAGGAAAGCCTTACAAATAGCAGCTGACAAAATAATAGTAGCCGATCAGGTAACAGACGGGGCTTATTTGTTTGATACGAGTGGAACGTATATTGGGATATTCGCTCCGGCTGGAGGAGTGAACAATGCAATACTGGATAATGTGAGGGATGTGGTAATGAGGGAGAACGGCAATTTCTTAATCACGAATGCATCGGGGGCAGCACAGAACACAGTGCAGCAATTTGACGCAAACGGCGCTTACTTAAATTCATTTGCCACTCAGACGATTAACAGTCCATATTGTCTACTTTTTGTAGGAAATGAAATGTTTCTTTCAAATTCAAGCGGGACAGATGATGTTACGAGGTATGACAGGACAACCGGGGCATATAAGAATAATTTTCTTACCGGTTCGCTGAATTTCCCACAGCAGATGATACTAACTTCGGGTAATAAAGTGGCAATATGTGAATTCAGTGGCACGCTGTCGGGACTTAGGTTTTATGATGTTAACGGAGTTTTGACAGATTCAATGAAAAACGTAACGGGATTAAGAGGATGCTGGGAACTTCCGAACGGGAATTTCATTGTTACCAACAGTACCGGTATTTATGAGATTGATAAAACAACAGGAGCATTGATAAGAACTATTGTTACGGGAGTAGGTTTTTCGCTGGTTTCGGATTTTGATCCCAATTACAACATTCCAGTTGAAATGACTTCGTTCAGGTCGAGTGTTAGCGGAAACAGTGTAACTTTAAGCTGGACAACAGCAACTGAGAAGAATAACAGAGGGTTTGAGTTACAAAGAGAGGAAAATGGAATATGGACGACTGCAGGTTTTGTTGAGGGGAATGGGACGACAGTATCGGTATCGGAATACTTATTTACCGATATCAACTTAAAGCCAGGTTCTTATTCCTACAGACTAAAACAGTCAGATTTCGACGGGGCGTTTAGGTTTTATAATCTAAATGAGACTGTGGAAGTGGGATTACCGGTTCAATTTGAACTATCGCAGAATTATCCAAATCCATTCAATCCTTCAACTTCTATAAGATATCAATTAGCAACAAGCGGAAAGGTTAGTTTGAGGGTTTTTGATATGTTAGGGAAAGAAGTTGCGGTGCTGGTTGACGAGATTCAAGAAGCCGGGTATTATGAAATCTCATTCCGTGGTGAGAATCTTTCATCCGGCGTGTATTTCTACAGAATTGAGGCGGGTAACTTCAGCGACATAAAGAAACTGGTGCTAGTTAAATAGCAGTTTACTGAAATTGATTTAATAAATGGCGACTCAGGTCGCCATTTTTTTATAATTTAATGAGAGTGGTTAAAGTTGTGTTGAATTATTCAACATAAAAGGAGAAGAGATTGGATTCTGATCGAGTTAAGTACGTATTCAGTACGTATTCAGTACGTATTCACCACGTATTCAGTACGTATTCACTACGTATTCATATCGAAGGGAGAGGGGGGTTATAGCGGTGGGAAGGGGAGGGAAAGGAGGGGCATTGGTTGTGAATAGCCTCTAAATGAGGCTATTATTTGGCTGATGGGATTAGGATGCTAAATTTGCTTCCTTTTCCGAATTCGGTTTCAACCTCGATAGTACCTCCATTTTTTTCTACAAATTCTTTGCAAAGGAGCAATCCGAGACCGCTGCTGGGTTCTCCCTCAGTGCCATTATAACCGATTCGCTCGTCAATTTTAAAGAGTTTGTTTTTATATTCCTCGGTCATTCCGGTGCCATTATCGCTAACCGATATTTGAATTATTCCGGGATTTTTCATTTTTGCAGAGATTTTTACGTTACCTCCTTTATTAGTAAATTTCACGCCATTGCTGAGAAAGTTTCTGATGACTGAGTTTATCATTTTTTCATCGGCATAAATTTTGAGATTAGGGGGTATGTCCAGGTCCAGAGAAATATTTTTCTGTGCAGCAACGGGACGAATAGTTTCAACATTTTTTTCGGCAATTTGCAAGATGTTCAATGATTTTGGAGCGAAATCAAATGAACCCCTTTGCATCTGCGACCATTCGAGGAGGTTGACAAGTAATTCATAAAGAACGGTAGCTGATTTATTAATTGACCGACTGATGTCATTTAATTCTCTGAGTGTTAAAGAGCCGGAGTCTTCGACCATAATTTCTGTAAGCCCCAGCAATCCCTGGAAGGGGCTTCTAAGATCGTGAGCGATAATAGAAAAGAATTTATCTTTCTGGGAGTTAATCTGGGCAAGTTTTTCGTTGGTGAGTCTGATCTCTTTTTCAGCAAATTTGCGTTCAGTAATATCCCTGAAGATGGAGAGGAGGAAGTGTTCGCCATCATGAAGATCAATGGATGAATTAGAGAGTTCGACCCACAATTCCTTGCCATTCCAAAGTTTAATCTGGCGCTCAAGATAAGGCTCGATAATATTATCCCGAAATCTGCGGACTGCGGATTCCCTAATTCTTTGAGCTTCTTCGGGGTCAAACATGATGTCGAGGAACTGACCTTCCAAGTCTGTGCGTGATTTTCCTATCAAAGAGCATAGTGCGGGATTAACCATAACGATGCGACCGTCTTTATCGAGCAATCTCATTCCATCGAATGATTTATCCCATATTTCACGGAAGCGGAGTTCGGACATACTGACTGCTTCCTGGGCTTTTTTCTGTCTGTAATATCTAACATAACGACTATGACCCTGGAGAAGGAATCTTTTTCTGATTCGGGGATGAAAATTCTCATAAAGACGTGGCGTAATTCTCCGGACAGGGTTTTTTGGGAAAATTCGGCTTCAAAAATAGACTGATGATTGATCAGGATATTGAGTTCATTTTTGAAGACATCGGTAGATTCTTTAGTAAAAGTACGGGGGAGATTTTTTATAAGTTCTTCGGAGTCAGATGCACCATAGAAAGAGAGGGCTGTGGTATTGACTGCAAGTACTTTTATCAGCGAAAGACAATGTTCCAACTCATGGGGATTATTATCGAAGTAATCGTTAATATCAGAAATTCCTTTTGCGGACAGTTCATCGAGATAAAGTTTTATGGCTGACAAATCTTCTTCCCAAACAACGAATGGTGCTTCGTTGAAGAGAGTGCGATATCTGGTTTCGCTTTTTACAAGTTCCTGTTTGGTCAATTCCTGTTCGATATAGATGGTGAGTTGATTAGCGATAGATTCAAGTACTTCAAGACTTTCGCGAGTATAGGCATTATTATTCACGTAGCTTTGAATGACAATAGCCCCCAAAACCTTACCTTCATGTTCAAGGGGAACACCCAGCCAGCTTTCAGCTCTTGCACCAATAAGAGAAATAGCACCTGAATCAGCAAGGTTCTGAATATCGTTTTTATTCAGAAGCATGGATTTTTTTTGTCTAATGACATAACCCGAAAGGGAATCGGAACAACTCCATGAAGGGAAATCGTCCTTTTCATCTTTATCAAATGGAGCAGAAAGGAGGTCGGTTTTGGGATCGTAGAGGGCAATGAAGAAGTTAGTAGTATCAAAGAGAGCGCTGAGTTCGTTGCGAATAGTTGCACATAATTCTTCCAAAGATTTTGCAGTAACCATAGCCTCAGCGATATTAAACTGAATGTTCCTAATCAGTTCGGAATGCTTGCGATCGGTTATATCGAGCAAGGAAGTAAGCAAATGATTAAATGAACCATCATCGTTACGCTGACAGGAAACATTCATAGTGGTATAGAGGATTGACCCGTCTTTACGAATAAAGCGTTTATCCATCTGGTAATTATCCAAATCACCAGAGAGGACACGGTTGAACAGAGCGACATCCGGAGCGAGATCGTCAGGATGGGTTAGTTCGGACCAAGTCAGTTTACGCAATTCATCTTTTGAGTAACCGAGCATTCTGCAAAGTTTGTCGTTTACTTCCACCCAGCCCTTTTCCTGGGAGGTAACGCACATACCAATAGAGCCCATCTCGAAATAGTTTCGAAATTCCTCTCTGCTTTTTTTAAGTTGTTCCTCAGTATTTTTCCTATCGGTAATATCGTAAATAATGCCATACCAAAGGACACTATTATCCTCAAGGAGTTCGGGCACAGCATCGGAGTAACGCCATCTTAAACCTTGATTTGGGAGGAGGACTTTGAACTCACAAAAGAAGTGAGAAAGATTCCGAGCGGACTCGAAGATAAGATCGCGAACACGCTTAGCATCGTCAGGATGAAGGCGAGTAAAAACTTTGGAGGCATCCTCACGCACCTCCTCGGGGGAGACTTCGTAAATATCTTTTATGCCGTTGCTTGCGAAGGGGAAACAAGAGTGACCATCGGGATATAATCTATACTGATAGATAACACCGGGGACGCGCTCTGAAAGTTTATTGAGCATTTCGTGGCTTGTTGCCAATGCTTTGTTAACATTTATCCTCTCGGTAATGTTTCGAGCTAAACCGGTAGCGCCGATTATCTCAAGTTTGTCGTTTAAAATGGGATTGAAGAAGCTTTCGTACCAGTCAAGGTGCGCATCACCATAAATGCGGATATTGTTATGAGACTCACCATTAAAAGCCCGGTCGTAATTTTGTTTTGCAACAATACGGTCTTCCTCGTTTGTAATACAATCGAGGATGTTCATTCCTAACCGGACATCCATATTGTAGGCATATTTCATTGCGTCAGAATGGGCTTTATTGAAGTAAAGGTAATGGTAATTTGTGTCAATTGAAAAAAGTATGGTATCCTTTTGTGACTCGATGCTTGATTTAAGAAGGAGTTCGGATTTGGCGATTGATTCTTCAGAAAGTTTACGTTTGGAAATATCGCGGACAATAACTAAAACCCCATTAAGATTAACGGAGTTAAAGGATGATCCACTTACCTCAGCCCAGAAGAGGGAACCATCGTTCCTTTTTAACTGAATCTGTAAATCTTTTATTTTATAATTGTTTTTAATAGCACTTTGAAAATCGTTCATTGCAGAAGTCAGATCCGGCTCATTAATAAATTCAGAGAAATGCCTCCCCAGCATTTTTTCAGAGGAATAGCCAAAGACAGTGAGAGAAGAAGAAGAAGCATAAGTAATTATACCATCAGTATCCGTAATGGCTATAAAGTCATCAGTTTTTTCAGCAATAGCTTTAAGAATGTTATCTGACTCATCATTATTATTCGGATTATCAGTGTGATTTTTCTTACGACCGGAATAAAAAAGACGGAATGCTGTTTTTATAGATGCATTAAGGATATCAATGCCGGAGTTTTTTATTACGATACCATAAGAATTAATTTTTTCTGTTTTGGAAAGTAATTCGGTTTCGCTGTGAGCTGTCAAGAAAATCAGTGGTACTTCATGTTTTGCAATGATTTGAGCTGCGGCTTCGATACCGTCGATTCCGAATCCAAGGTTAATATCCATAAGAACGAGGTCAATATTGTCTATGGTATTCATCATATTTATGGCGCTTTCGCCAGTGCGAGCAAGTAAAACGAAATAGCCGAGTTTTTCAAGAGAGAGTTTCTCAAGATGAGCTATATGATCATCGTCTTCGACAAGCAGCAGAGTTTTTCTGAAGTCTGTTATCATAAATTAATGTGTATTAAATTTCGATTTTTTCGGTATTATTATTAAGTTACGAGGTAATTTTGATTGAGAAACAAATTGCTTTTTTTCAACAATAAACATGTTTCAATACTCAAATCATACTCCGGGTAGTGTAAAGACAAAATCGGTACCCTTCCCTTTTTCGCTGAACACTTGAATACTACCTCCATGTTTCTCGACAACCTCTTTACAAAGCGTAAGTCCCAATCCAGTTCCTTTTTCCTTATTAGTTCCTTCTGTAGTGAACCTAACGCCAAGGTCGAACAGTTTTCCGATATCCTCCTTTGGGATACCAACTCCTGTGTCTGAGACTGTAACTTTAACAAATTCATTTTCCTTTTCGCCCCTTAACGAAATACTACCTCCCGCATTAGTAAACTTGACTGCGTTTGAAATAAGATTTCTTATTACCAGTTTAACCATATTAGTATCAGCCGAAATATACAAATTATCAGGAATTTCATTTTTTAACTCAATTCCCTTATTATTAGCTACCAAAGTCAATGGTTCAAATACTTTTTCTGTTAATTTTTTAAGAGATATTAACTCCAAAGCTAAATTGTAGCTTTCATTTTGGAGTCTTGCCCAGTTAAGTAAATCGTCCAACATTTCAAATTGCTTCCTGAGAGCGGTATTTAACTCAGAACTAAAGAACTTGATCTCTTCCTTGCTTAAAGACTCATAATCAGTTGCAAGAATTTCGGATAATCCCAGGAAACCATCAAACGGACCTCTTAAATCGTGTGCGATTATCGAGAAGAACTTATTTTTCATGTCGTTTGCATGTTTCAGTTCCCCGGTATATTTTTCCAGTTGTATTTCACTTCTCTTTCTTTCGGTAATATCCGTAAAAATACTAAGGAGAAATAACTTTTCTCCCTCTTCATCAATATAGGAATTGGCTACATGGACCCAAATTTTCCTACCGTTCCACAACTCCATTTCACGTTCAAAATGTGCATCTATTTTTTTATTTTTGAATCGTTCATAATACCTTTTCTGAATATGCTCTCTCTCACTTTCGGAATAAATATCGCAAAGAGAATTCCCCTCCATTTCCTCCTTAGTTTTTCCGACCAAATCGCAAAAAGCCTTATTGACTTTTATGACTACATCATTAGCATCGGTAATCCGCATTCCACTAGCGGAGTTCTCCCAAACACCTCTGAATTCCATTTCTGAAATCTTTTGTGCTTTCTCTGCAAGTTTCCAGGCAGTAATATCTTCGACCGCACCTTCATAGAATAAAATTTTCCCCTCAGCATCTCTTACTACCCTGGCACTTTCCCTAACGTATAAAACTGATTTATCTTTTGTAAGCCATTCCGATTCAAATCCCTTTATTTCTCCGTTTTTCTCCAGAGTCTCTTTAAAATCCTTTCTTCTATAAACCCTTTCCTCGTGCTCATCTTCAAGGTTTAATTTTGCGACTTCTTCAAATGAGTCATATCCGAGCAAATTTATTAATTTGGGATTTGCCAGCAGAATTTTTCCGTCAGGTGTGGTTCTGTATAATCCGACGACACTTTTTTCAAATATGGTTCTGAACTGCTCCTCTGCATGTCTTAACTTTAATTCAGTTTCTCTTTTTTCCCGAAGTTGAATGATTTTTTTAATTGCACTTTGTATTGCCGGTTGAATTCTTCTGAGGCTATCCTTCAGGATATAATCATCAGCACCCGCTTTTATGCATTCGACTGCTGTCATTTCATTAATTGAGCCGGTAATAAGGATAAATGGGGTGTCAGGATACTTTTCATTTCTGACCTTCAACGCTTCCAACCCACTAAAACCGTGCAAAGTATAGTCAGACAAAATGACATCCGGCACATTGATTTTTAAAGCTGATATATATTCATCCTCAAGTTCAACCAACTTAATATCGGCATCATAATGTTTTTTAATTTCAATTGATATAAGCTTGGCATCACTTGGATTATCCTCTATCAACAAAACTTTTAATTTTTCTTTCATACTATTTTAGGTTTTTAATAATTCCTTTCTGAGTCAGGCACAGAAAACACTATCTTGTTTTGCTTTCCTGATGAGCTTTCGAACCACATCTTTCCCCCCTGTTTTTTAATTATTTCTCTGGAAAGAGTTAATCCAATTCGTTCTTTATTATCAGTTTGTTGTGCCTCCAAAAAACTCTTTACTCCTTTACGGATTTCCCCGGAAGTTTCTTTCAAATTATCGTGTTCACAATCAGTTACCGAAATCTCCACGAAATCTCTTTTTCGAATAGCGTTGACGTTAATATTTTCCCCTGACGCTGCATACTTAATACTATTTGATACAAGATTCCTGAGGACTACTTTTATCAAATTATAATCCCCCTTTATTTCAAAGTTCTTAATTACATTACTGTTTAATCCAATTCCTTTCCGTATGGCTGCTAATTCAAAATCCCTTAAAACACCCGAAGTAAGTTCTTCCAGATTTATTATCTCCACCCTCATTTTGAAATCCTCACTTTGAATATTAACCCACTGGAGCATCTCATCAAGGAGATTATACTGTGCATTAAGTTCCGTATTGAGTTCTGATAATAATTTCTTTACGTCCTCACCTCTATGTATTTCATTGTTTTGATTTAACTCTGAGGTTTTTTTTAGCATACTATCATAAGGGAATCTCAGATCATTCGCAATTATCGCAAAAAGTTTATTCTTTGTTTCATTTGTTTTTTTAAGTTCGTCTGATTGCACCTTTAATTTTCTTTCCTGATCCTTTAACTTCGAAATATCTTCCAGTGCAGTAATAATGTGGGGTATTCCATTTAAATTGACCAGTTTACTAGAAGCCAAAGTAATAATAGGTTCGCCGTTTTTTTTCTTCAGCCACATTTCCCGTTTTTCAATTACCTTCTCCTTTCTAACCTGCTCAATCATCTCTTTTCTTTGCTCAGGGAATGCCCATAACTCTCTTTCAACTGACGTTTTGCCAATACATTCTTCCCTGTTATAACCAAGCAATTCCGTAAAACCAGTATTAATATCAATTATCAATCCATCCCATAAGCGTGATATTGCAACTGCATTCGGACTAGTATAAAAAACCGACTCAAAATGCTCCTTTGTCTCGTTTAAATCGCTTATCAACCTTTGATTTATAAGGACAATAAATCCGTAGGTCCAAAGCAATCCAAAGATAAATGTAAGTATATATGGTGAAATATTAAAGAAATCCGTTGCACCGATATTACCCTCTAATCCGGAAAGGATTCCAATTGATCTCAGTACATACATAAATCCATAAAAGAGATAATTTGCAATCATTAAATTGCCGGCAGATTTTATAGACTCCAGATTAAACTTATGAAACAAAAATGCGCAATAGAATGAATAGAAAAACATTACTAAAGAAAAAATGAATGCACGTAAAGACATATTGTCTTCAACGAATAGGAAATAAGATATTAATAAAGTGGCAATCAAGGAAACGAAATAGACAGTTCGGGGAGATTCATTTCTATCAAAAAATCTTAAAATACCAATAATCATGAAAATGAATGCAAGAAACGATGTTATGTTTTGGAACAAAATGGCAACCTGTGCCACGGAAGGGAGAGCACGGAGAATATTGAAGAATAATACAAGAACCATCGTGGCTGCAACAAGAAGCCACCAGCCTAATCCTGAGAACCGTCTATTGATTATAAACTGCTGGAACAACACCAAAAATTGGATCATATGTGTTATTCCCATGATTATAAGCAGTACAAAATAGGAATTGTCCAACTAAACTCCTTATATTTTATGAAATAGCTCTTTCGCTTTCAAGACGAAAAACCACTAAATGCAAATGATAATATAATAAAAAAAAACTTTTCTACCCCTCCCTTTTTTTGACGTTATAAATTTTGGGAATTCCTGAAAATACTATTAAATATTTTTATCATATTTCTCAATCCGGTTGAAAAACATCAGAACCCGGTTTCGTCAAGGTCCAAAACCCCAGGATATTCAGACAGATCTTTTATATTATCTAATTTTCAATTTAATATGCCTCACATCCATTTTTTGGCTCTTGATTAAGTTTTCACTATATTATATTTAATAAATTAGGAAAAAATGAAAAAAACGGTTGTATTTCTAATCATTTCTTTCATCTCTACGGTAAGTATTGGGAATCCTGAGAGGATAAACTCCATTTCCGAGCTCCTAAATAAACTCAAAGACGGATATACTCCCCGAATAATAATTAATTATTCATTATGTATATCTGACAATCAAGATTCTGAAGTAACGAAAGAAATAATTGGAGGAATGACTCTGGATAATTTTGAATATTTTTCTCCCGGTTCAATAAATAATCCTAATGGTTATATAGCGACCTCAGAATCACATCTAATTCAACACAATAAATATGGTAATGTTCTTAACTATATTAAAATAAGATTTTTTGATAACGAGAAAGTCGAGATAATCGCCAGGTATCTTAATCCTGAGACATTTGAAGTTATAATGGATCAAACTTATAATTCAATAATAAATAATTCAAAAAATAACGGTGGCGTTTCTTTATTTTTAACTCAATAATTAAAGATATTTAAATGGATAATCTGTACAATTCTACGGCAGTTAAAATCAAGGCAATGAGAAGCACCCTCCCCGACTTGCTCCTCGAAAAGCATTTTGAATTGCAACCCTCTCTGAAAGAAAAATATAGTGAGCGTCAAACAGCACTTTATAAAGAAGATACAGCCTACCATTTAAGCTATTTATCGGAGGCAATTTCTGCAAATGAACCACTTCTTTTTAACGAGTATCTTTCCTGGGCGAAATCCTTTTTTGCTAATCTTCCCGTAACAGATGAGGAAATAATCCTGAATCTGGAATTGCTTCGGGATGAGGCTGCATCAAAGCTTTCTGATGGGGAAATTAATATTCTGAAATCATTTGTCAATAAGGGAATTGAACACTACAAGACATTTGATCCGGAGATTCCTTCCTTTATTGATGATAAAAAACCTCTTGCTTCCATTGCAAAAAGTTATCTTGATCACCTGATTAAGGGAGATAAGAATCCTGCGCAGGAATCAATCCTCAATTGTGTAAAAAACAGTGTTCCAATCAAAGATATTTATCTGCATGTTTTCCAAGTTACACAAAGAGAAACCGGGCGTCTCTGGCAAATTAATCGTCTAAGTGTTGCCCAGGAACATTATATAACGGCAGCAACACAGTTCATAATGTCGAGGTTGTACCCCTATCTTTTCTCATCGACTCAGAAAAAACAAAAGATCATAATTTCCTGCACAGCCGGAGAACTGCATGAACTTGGTGCGCGGATGGTTGCGGACTTCTTTGAAATGGATGGATGGGATAGCTATTACTTCGGTGCGAATACACCGCCAGCATCGCTGATTAATGCAATTCAAACATACAAACCGGCTGTTGTTGCTCTGTCGGTAAGCATGACTTTCAATCTCTCATCATTAACAGAACTAATTTCTGAAATCCGCAGGAATCCGGCTCTGAATGAGATAAAAATTATTGTCGGGGGTTTTCCTTTTCTGATCTCTCCCAATTTATGGCAACATGTAGGTGCGGATGGATGTGCTTCTGATGCTTTGGCGGCAATTAATTTAGCTTCTCAACTAACAAACACCAACAAATAATGAATACATCAAACGAAGGTATTCTGTTAATGCTGGATAGCAACGGATATATCAGTCAAATCCTATTCAATAATTTAAGCATTAGTAATAGTAATAATCAGATGAGTATATCTCCGAAAGCCGGTTCGCTATTCAGTTCGCTATTCAGAGATGAAGATTTGCAAAGAGTCCTCTCTTTCCTAGTTGACATTAAGAGTAAATCGGCCTCTTTCGGGTGGGAACTTTTTTTAAAGGAGAACTACTGTTCATTACCAGTATCATTTGGTGGTGCAATACTTGAAAATAGAATCATGGTATTCGGCTCTTTTTCAACGGTTGATTTTTCACGATTCTTTTCCGGCATGATGGTGATAAACAATGAACAAACGGAGCATATCCGGAAACTCGAGAAAGAACGTTTAAAATCTCTAAACTCAAAATCCGCGGATTCGGTTTTGATGTTCGATGAGTTAACAAGACTTAATAATGATCTGGTTAATATGCAGAGGGAACTTTCCAAAAAGAATCATGAACTTGCAGAATTAAACAAACTTAAGAACCAGTTTATCGGAATGGCTGCCCACGATCTTCGCAGTCCCCTTGGAAACATTCTTAATTTTTGTGAGTTTATTGAAGAAGAACCGGAGAATCTTTCATCAGACCAGAAAGAATTTATCTCCACAATTGATAGTTTGGCAACCTTTATGCTAAATATGGTAAATGAACTCCTTGATGTCACTTCCATTGAGCAGGGAGAGATAAATTTATCAAAAAATGACTATGATCTGATTACCTGTATAAACAGAGTCGTTTATCTTAATAAATCACTTGCGGACAGGAAAAATATCAAGATCAATACACCCACATTTCCGCAACAACTTATTGTCAATATTGATAAGAGCAAAATAGAACAAGTACTAACGAATTTATTAACAAACGCAATAAAATACTCTTTTCCCGAGAGTATTGTAGACATCTTAATCCACCAGCAAGCGGATGAAGTTGCAGTTTCTATCCGGGATCATGGTCAGGGAATTAAATCCGACGAACTAAGACTCCTATTCAAACCATTTCAAAAAACCAGTACTCAGGCAACGGCAGGGGAAAAAAGTATAGGCCTGGGGCTTTTTATAGTTAAAAGAATAGTGGAAGCACATGGTGGGAAAATTACCGCCGAAAGTATTTTAAATTCGGGCACCACATTTACTTTTACCCTCCCCACAAAATGAATAGCCATAAATTTTTTTCTTGTATATTTTCTCCTGTTTGTTTATTTTTCTATTCTAGTTTTAGAAAGCATTTGTAAATTCAGACACCTGATAATTTGCTTTATGTAAAAAGGTTATTTAACATCTAAATGCTTAAACAAAAACCCCTTAGGCAAAGTTTATGAATAACGAAAAGAATAATGAAACCAGAACCGATTCGTCTTCAATGACGAATTTGGATTACACCACGATTGAGAAAATCCTAATCAATTCTCCAATTATTACAGCCCTTCATGATAAGGATCTGAACATGATTTGGGCAAATAAAGCCTACCAAGAAGCGACCGGATTGTCACTTGAAGAAATTAAAGGGAAAAAATGCTATTCGGTCTGGAATCTATCTAAGCCATGTAACAATTGCCCCGTCCTCGTTGCCGCCCAAACAGGAAAGCCCTACGAAACCGAACTGACCCCCGAAAATCAGGATCACTGGCCGGAGTCCCAAGGTTATTGGTTATCTAAAGCTGCTCCTATTTTTGATGATAACGGTCAGCTAATTGGAGTTGTTGAGAATGCTATAAGTACTACAGATCAGAGAGAAAAAGAAAAGTTAGTCAATTTTCAAGCTCACATTCTAAACGAAATTCGCGAATCCATTATTGCTACTGATCTTCAAGGTAATATAACTTATTGGAATAAGGGAGCGGAAAGAAACTTCGGTTATACAAGTGATGAAGTACTTGGGAAAAATGTAGTGGAAATCACTCCAACTACAATGACTGTTAAGCAGGCTGAGGAAATTTTGTCAAAACTCAGACTGGGTGAAACCTGGAGAGGTGAATTTAAACTTCGCCGCAAAGATGGGAGTGAATTCTGGGGTTATGTTTATGATAATCCTATACTTAATAATAAGAACGAGTTAACGGGTATAGTGGGAATTTCCTATGACCTTACTCAAATAAAGGAAGCTGAATATGCCCTAAAGCATTCCTCCGATTTAATGAATTATATCATTGAACACAACCGGAGTGCCGTAGCTGTTCTTGATAAAAATTTAAATTATATCTATGTAAGTAAAAAATATTTGGATGATTATGGAATAAAAGAAGAATCTATAATAGGTAAAAACCATTATGATATATTTCACGACATTCCTCAAAAATGGAAAGAAATACATAAGAAGGTGCTTATTGGAGAAATATTCAGTGCAGAGGATGATCCTTACGAGCGAGAAGATGGAACAGTTTACTGGACACGATGGGAATGCCGCCCCTGGCATGAAGCCGATGGTTCAATAGGTGGAATTATTATTTACAACGAAATTACTAACAGACAAAAAGCTTTAGAAAACCAGCTACGCTTTTACAATGAGAGACTTAAGTTGCTAACTTCCATAACCGAACAAGTAATAGGGAAAAAACCGATTGACATTGCGGCAAATAAAATGCTGAGCGAGATAGTAAAAGCGTTTAAGGCTGACGCGGGGGTAATCCGGATTATTAAAGGGGAGAAATTGCAACTGCTAACAAAGTACAATGTTCCGGACGATAGTGTTGTAGCTGAGTTGCCGATTAATTTTGGTATAGCCCACACAATTCTTACAACCATGTCACCTCAGGCTATTATTGACACCCAAATAAATGAAACCACAAAAAATATTACAAGTTATCATGCAAATGCATTTCAATTCAAATCATATGCGGGAGCTCCTTTGCTGGTCCACAATGAAGCAATCGGAATTATCGGGATTTATGTTACTAATGAAATGCGAGAAATTACAGACGAAGACCTAACCCATCTACAGATTGTGGCAAACCATTTAGCTGCTGCAATCCAAAATGAATTCCTTTACAAGGAAGTAATGTCCCAAAAAACGGAACTTGAATCCGAAATAACCGCCCGAATAAAAACAGAAGAAAACCTATCGGAGAGGGAAAAACAGCTTAATATGATTGCTGAAACAACCGGAGCAGTTTTTTACCGCTTAAGATATTCGGATATGAAATATGATTATATGCATCCTGCGATTGAGCAACTTACCGGTTATTCGGTTGAAGAAATAACAGAAATGGGTTTCAAACCTATTGTTCTTGCTATTGAGCAAGCAGGTGGTGAGGAAATAGATGCAGATAAACTTGAATTAAACAGAGACAAACTCAAGTACCAGTTTCATGCTGATTATCAGATTCGCAAACGTAATGGTGATGTAAGATGGATCTCAGATCAATCCAATCCATGGTGTAGTCATGATGGCAACCTTTTAGGCTCTGTTGGAATTCTTAATGATATTACTCAAAGAAAAATTACCGAAAAGGAGGTTCAAAGAGCCAGAGAAAAAGCAGAAGAGTTAGTGGCAATTAAATCCAACTTTTTCTCTAATATGAGTCACGAGCTAAGAACTCCACTCGTGGGCATCCTGGGTTTTTCAGAAATTCTTCAGGATGAACTGAGCGGAGATTCAGAATTAAATGAAATTGCAGGATTTATTAATGTAAGTGGTAAACGTCTTTTAGAAACACTTAACCTACTACTTGACAGTTCAAAACTTGAAGCAGGAAAGGTAGAAGTAAATATTGCAGATGCAAATATTGTTCCTATTCTGAACGATGTATATAATCTCTACTTCCCAATTGCATTAAAAAAGGGACTTTCTTTTAACTTTAAATGCGAAAAAGATTTTATTCTTGCAAAAATTGATGAAATTCTAACAAGATCTATATTGGACAATCTTGTCAACAATGCCATCAAGTTTACAAATCAAGGAAACGTGACTATAGCAATTGAGAGTAACTCCCGATCAGTTGAAATCAATATTATTGATACGGGTATTGGAATCCCAGAAGACAAACAAGACATTATTTGGGAAGAATTCCGCCAAGTAAGCGAAGGAGTAAACAGAAGTTTTGAAGGAAGCGGATTAGGACTTTCAATATCAAAACATTATGCTGATCTTATGGGGGGAAAGATTTCAGTTGAAAGCAATATAGGGAAAGGATCTACATTCAGACTTATCCTGCCTGCTGTAGAAAAAGAAATTCCCCATGCCCATGATGATACTCAGCTTTCAATTAATATTCATAGAACCGAGATAATGGAAATCAAGATCAAACCTAATATCCTATATGTTGAGGATGATAAAGTTTCAGCGGAAGTTCTAGTTTATGCGACAAAGAATTTGTATGAAATAGATGTTGCCGAATCCGGAGAAGATGCTATACCTATGCTCCAAACTAAAAAATATGATGCCATTCTTATGGATATAAACCTAAGAAAAGGACTGGATGGAGTCCAAGTTACTAAAATGATCAGACAACTTCCTTCTTACAAAAAAACCCCCATAATTGCGATAACTGCTTACGCATCTACCGGAGATCGGGAGGAGTTTCTTGCAAATGGTATGGATTTCTACATCTCCAAACCATATAAAAAACATGAAATACTTAAATTACTTAAGGAAGCAATTCCGGAGAAATAATTCAGACCAAACAAAAAAGGCAGCACTAAGCTGCCTTCCAATATTAACTTCCGTAATAAATCCGGCTTGCCGAATAATTTCCTTGTCTGTTGTTCAGTATCTCCATTCTTAAAGGTGGTTGAATTAGTAAGTTGGTCTGACTAATCTGTCCATCTTCAAAATCTCTTAATTCCCGGGGCTGATGCTCTTCAAAATTTGATATCTGATGAGAATATGCTCCGGTATTCACAGCTTTGATTTCAATCTGTCTTTTATTGAAAGCCTTGTATCCACTCGCCCCTGCATGTTGGACAACTTTTGTTGATTTTCGCCTGTAGCGCAAGAAACTGTAAATAAGCATTACTCCTACTACCGACACAAACCCGGCTAAGGCTATACCCATAATAGCTGAAAGACTCATCCTAACTCTCTTTTCAATCTTTTCATACGTATCCTAACGAATTTCTTAAACCTAAAGTTCTAATTTACATCATTTCTGTATATATGATGTGATTTGAATCAATAATACAAGATTCATAAAAACCTTAGATATTTCAAAAAAAAATTCTGAGTGATTTCGAACTTAGAAGGAAAAGTCGGACGCAAGGGGTATTTGCTTGCGTCCAAACCCTGATTAATAACCTATCTTGCCTGTATACCCAAATTTTTTCGGCTTTTCCTCACCCCTGTTGTGTTCTTTATTGTGTGTGTGTGTTTATTTTGAGAGGGCATATTTCAGTATATCGAAATTATATTATAATTTCAATATACGGTCATATCCCATTCAAATTCTTTCTAAAAATCTGTCCCTGTTTCTTATACCAAAACACTTGCTGGCGACCACTCTCTTTTTTTTGTTTTATGACATCAATTACTTTATAAAACTCGTCTGTTTTGTCGAAAAAGAAGTCTGCTTTAGCCTGTTCACCACGTTTTCTATTCACATCCGTAGCGTAGTTGGTCAATAGTATTACTGTCGTTTTTCTTTCTCTTTTCTGAACTTCTCTTAAAACATCAAAACCATCGCCCCCCGGCATTGTCAAATCCAAAACTATGAGGTCAGGATTTTGTTCGCAAATTTTGTTTATTGCATCCCTTACATTAACCGCATTAGTAATTACAGCTTCCGGATTATTTCTCGAAATTAACTTTCCAAGACTTTCCCTTATTATTGATGAATCATCAGCAATTAGTATTTTCATCTTTCCGGATTTTCATTTTTCACTATCCAAAAATCGTAAGATGTTAGAAAGAAATTTGTAATCGGATCGATATTTATTTGTAGTCATTTTGACTACAAAAAGAGGGGGGTATAATGATAGATTTACAGAAGTTTATTGCAAATAGCGTAATGTATTAATTCTGCTGTAGAATTGATATTCATTTTTTCCATTATTCGTGCACGATAGGATCTGACTGTATTCGGACTTATAAATAGTTTTTCTGCTATCTGGTTAACATTTTTTCCTTCTCCAATGAGAACCAGAATTTCAAGTTCCCGCTCGGAAAGTTTTTTATGAAGTAATTTTTCAAGTTGACCATCAAAGTCAGCTGCTATGGAATCAGCCAGTTCTTCACTAATATATTTTTTTCCCATGCTCACCTTATTTATCGCTTTTATAAGCTCTGCCGGAGTACTGTCCTTCGTCAAATAACCCTTTGCACCCAGCCTAAGAGATTTCAGCGCATATCTCTCTTCGGGTGAAATACTTAGAATCAGAATTTTTAATGCCGGATTTATTTTCAGCAATTCGTCAATAATATCAAGTCCATTTCTATCCGGCAAATTAATATCAAGAGTCAGAATATCACATTCATTTTCTCCTAAAAACTCTATTACCCCCGCAGCTGTTTCGAGTTCAGCGATTATTTTGATATCGTTATCCCGTTCAAGAATTTTTCTTAATCCTGCACGTATAATGGGATGGTCATCAGCAATAGCTACTTTTTTCATTTTTCGGAAAAGAAAATTTATTTAATTATTAAATATAATCACTCAAGTGGGACTGAAAGAACTATTTTAGTTCCATTTCCGGGTTTAGAAATGATTTCAACTTCTCCTTCCAATAGAATTGCTCTTTCTTTCATACTTATTAGTCCAAATGAATCTCTATCATTTAGATTTTGTTCCACAAAACCGATTCCGTCATCAACTATTTCCATTCTCATAATTTGATTGATTTTTGTTATAGACACTTCTACAACAGAAGCCTTTGAATGTTTATGGATATTATGCAATGATTCCTGCAGAATCCTAAAAATTGCTGTTGACTTATCTTTGCTAAATTGAAGTTCACCCGGTTCGCCGTTAAAATTCCATTGAATACTTTTGTTTCCTTTGGCAAACTCTTCTAAAATCCACTTAATGGCATCAATCAATGAAAGATTATCCAAGATCTCAGGTCGCAAACTTCTGACAAGTTTTCGTACATTTTTCACCGTATTCTCTATTATCGACATCATTGCGTCTATTCCTTCAGTTATCGAAGCCGGAATTGCAAGATTGAGATCAGTGATATCATTCCTTAGCATCGTAAGTTCAATTTTCAGTCCAGTAAGCGCTTGTCCAATATCATCATGAATATCCCTTGATATAATCCGTCTTTCATCCTCCCGGATATCCTGAAGGTGTGCAGCAAGATTTCTGAGTCTTTCAAGATAGAACGTAAGTTTTTCTTCTGCTTCGATTCTCTCCGATATTTCCTTTTCCAATTGAAGATTCCGGTTCTTTATTTGAATTTGTAATTGCCTTAATGTGAGGTGAGTTCTAACACGTGCAATTACTTCTCTTATCTTAAATGGTTTGCTTACATAATCAACTGCCCCGGCCTCAAAGCCCTTGATAATTGATTCCGGTTCATTTAATGCGCTAATAAATATTATCGGGATTTCTTTTGTTGACTCGTTATGCTTGATCTGACGGCAAATATCTAAACCATTTACTTTAGGCATCATGATATCAAGCAAAACCAATGTGGGGGGATTTTGTTCAATCATATTCAAAGCTTTAATTCCATCTGATGCCTGACACACACTAAAACCCTCTAAAGTGAACATTTTTACAAGATATTGTAAATTCACTTCAGTATCGTCGACAATAAGAATATCGTACTCTTGCCCAACAATGCATTCCGGATTCAATTTATTTTCATCCACCATTTTTAATTGTCTATTACCATTAAAAGTATTAATTTATATTTCTTAAACATCCATTTTCACGTCAACAGTTCAAAGTATTTAAAACTTATCGGTTAAGTTAAGTAAATTCAGTGATTTTAAGCGAAACAGATAAATGTCCTATGCTTAGTCTTTTTTCCATTTTTACATAATTATCATATATTATAACAGGTTTTTATTTCCCATTTTTTTACCATTCTTGGATAAAAATGTTCTGTACAGCAAATAGGCTGTCCCAGGAATTATAACCACCAAAAGTTTGAATAAGTGAGTTTCCTTTAAATATTTTGGATTGTAAACGTAAAAGATGACAAATAAAATAGTGATAAATAGAAAAGCAACCGCGACAATTTTCCCCCATATGGACTCATAGAAGCTTATTTTCCTCTTAATCAGTGGTTTGTGTTCGGACCGGAAGTCCAAATATTTCCCAGAAGTTTTTGATTGCGGATTTGCTTCAATTGGCATTTCCCGCGGGGTAATATTAGAGTTTATTTCCCCAATCTTACTTACCACAATCACTTTGAATCTAGAAAAATCATCTGCTGTTTCTCTCTTCGATACAATTTTCCAAGTTGTCGCATCATCAAACCACAATTTCAGATACTCATAAGTTTCATAACTTCTGTTTAAATCTTTTCCTTCCAGGAAAGATTTTATCTGATTAATATTTTTTCTTTCAACCGGAGGTATCCCAATAAAGGGTATTCCTTTAATAACCGGAACTGCAGTCTTCACAATTTGCTGCCCATCTGTCTGATACACAACGTGCACAGATAATGCCAAAATCATAAACACAATTATCCCTAGGAAAATAATCATCACAACAATCCAGTGCAATCCGATAATTATTCCGCCCATCATTATCATAAAAGCCAATTGCGAGATACCAATAATGAGTGCAACAGGATTCTGCCCTCGTAATTCCTTGGTTCTAAATGTGACCATACCTAATAATTTGAAATATGATAAATAATATATAAGAATAAATAGAAATGAAAAAGCATTATTTTACATTTCTTATTAATTTGGCAAGTCTGTTCGGAAGGGTAAATTATGCCCTATCTATATGAATTGGTGGAGGTGGCGGGAGTCGAACCCGCGTCCGAAGTTATGCCCCAACGAACTTCTACATACTTATCTTAACTTTTTTATTTACGCCGTCAGATCTCTGTTAAGCAACGTTTCTGACGGTATTCCTGATAAATTTTCACATCACCTACTCAGGTTCTCGGTTCAGCTATCATACCTAAACGACGCTCTGATAATCCCCGGTACGCAAAAGACTATAGAACGGCTGCTTATATTAAGCAGCTAAGGCGTAATTAGATTCGCCAGTTATTTTTTTTGTCCGATGTTTAACGTGTTTTTCGGGAAACACGGTATGCTATTCGTCGTCTCATTAACCCCGTCGAAACCAAATTTCACCCCCAATTTACAACATGTTTTCAAGAGTCAATATTATATTATTTTTCCCATCTTATATCAGATTTACCAGCCAATTTGTTCTCATATCGGGCTAAAACGAACAAAAGATCAGAAATCCTGTTAATAAATATAACTATATTTTCGTTGATTTCTTCTCCCTTTTTCAATGCCACAACGCGTCTCTCTGCTCTTCTACAGACGGTTCGCGCCACATGTAATAATGCGGCACTTTTACATCCTCCCGGAAGTATAAAATACCGGAGTTCTTCTATTTGTTCTGTGACTAAATCTATAAATCCCTCAATCTCCTGGATGTCCTTCTGCTTAATTCTGGGGACTTCGAATCCTTTTACATCTGATGGAGAAGCCAGATCACCTCCTGAAACAAATAGTAGATTTTGAATTTTAATCAGTTGATTTCTTACTATTTCCCCTTTAACTTCTGTAAGCGCTAATCCAATAGACGAGTTTAATTCATCAATTGTTCCGTATGCTTCAATTCTTATGGAATCCTTTGTAACTCTTCCGCCGCCAAAAAGCCCAGTTTCCCCCTTATCTCCCGTTTTTGTATAAATTTTCATGTTTTTTCTCTCCATTCTCCCTTGATTGTGATTTTAGATCTTTCTTCTATGTCACTTCCTTTCGTTTCATAAGTGGCACCGTCGATATTAAACTCTTTCCTTATCACTCCCAATCCTTTTGTTTTTCCGTCAATGGGGGATTTAATTAAGGTTGTAACTTTTCCGATTTCAATATTGTTATGGAGAATCATTAAAGCATCATCGCTAATCGTTTCCATGTCCGACTCAATTCTTATGAGAGACTTCTGAACTTTGTTATATGTATCCAATCTTGCTATGACTTCCTGACCAATGTAACATCCCTTCTTAAAATCAACTGCGTTCAGCAGATTAATTTCATGAGGATTAAAGCTATCCTTTATCTCGTTCTTACCGGGCTTCCCCATTTCGATCATTAAACCATTATACTCCTCACCAGTTATTATTTGAGGGAAATTTTCATCCCCATCAAGTTTAAGAACCGTTGATAAAAATAAAATATCTTCCTTACTCCCAACAATTATGATTTCAGAATACTTACCTGTTTTTTCACCCTTGATAATCAAGAACTTTTTATTATTATAAATAAATTCAATAGCCTCATCCGGTGCTGATTCCGATATATCTACTGCATACCTGGCAAAAATATATCTCTCGACACAGTTCCCAATTAACTTAATTGTTGCATATTTCTCAGTAATGTCTTCTACAAATACATCATCTCCAACTATAAATCGCTCAATCCATCTTCGAAATTTCTCCCGATTCGATATTGTCCCCACCAGGAGTTGATATTCTCCCAAATTTATATAGCGACAAAGATCTATTATTCTCCCTTTCTCGTTTGTAAAAATCGTCAAACGGGTTCTCATAAAACCTGTTTCTCTAATTCTGTTTGTTGAGATTCGATGAATATATTCCGGAACATCTCTCCCTTTCAACTTAAAAATGGAACTATCTTGCCCCAGTGTTGCTATCACACCATCATACAATGCTCTAATCAGGTTTTTTTCTATTCTGTTTTCCTCGTAGCTAAAACATGAATCTTCTGTTCGGTTTTTATTAATATCAATATAGTTTATTTTCTCACCTCTTTTTGTCTATCACTTAATATTTTGTGGTTTTATTCTTGTCTCTTATGCTGTAATAAAGACTGTCGCGCCATACAAATCCCACACTATCGTACTTTACAATTCTATCTCCTGTATCCAAATAAAAGTTTTCATAATAGTCCGGGTATTTATCTCCATTAATGTCCGCCATAGATCTTTTTCTGTTAATCGTCTCAATTGTTAAAAGTAAATGTGGCGGTTTTGTAAGACTATCAATCATAAAGAAGTTGTATTCAAGTCTTCCTATTCCTCTGGCGTAATGAAAATATGCCTCTACATAAGGGGTATTTTTCCATTTCTTCATGGTAAGAGTATTAAACCCACCATGGTTGGGCAATGTACTCTCCCATAATGTTGTAAATGAACTATCTGTGCATCTAAAAAGGGTCAGATAAAAGAAAGCTGTACCAAGTTTTGTACTGTCGAGATCAATAAAACTAGCATCATAGCCAATTAAATTCTTTGGTTCCACAAGTCGTTCACCTGCCCTTGATTTTGCAACCAATGCATAAACATAAGTTCCGCCCAGCGCTTTTTGGTATATCACAGCTGACTGGGGAATTGAATATGTGTATCTTGGATCCAAATCAACCAAATATGTTCCTGGAGGATATGTCCTCAGAATGTGTTCCATTAATGCAATTGTATCACAGGGTGTTCTTACAACAGCTCTCTTTTTTCTTTCTTCTATGTTATATGCGAAAATATTCTGAGCTTTCTCAACCTGATACCCAACCGGATCTGTATTCTCCCCTTGCGCTTCAGGCATAAATTCTTCCTGCTCACTTTTCTTGTCTTCTTCGCATCCGGAACAACCCGTTATCATTAAGACTGATGTCATAAAAAACAGAAACAGAACCACTATTTCTTTTTTCATTTTTTTACTCTATTTAATTACTTTGAAAATTCATCCATAAAATAGGCTGAACTTAGTATCCCTAAATGAAAATGCTTTAGATCAAAATGTTCATTTGGCGAATGCAGATTTTCACTATTTAGTCCTAACCCCATCATAACTGATGGCACTTTTAATATTGTGGCAAAGGTTGCGATAACAGGGATGCTTCCCCCTTCTCTTATAAAAACAGTCTTTTTCTTAAAAGCTTTTTCCATAGCTTTTGCAGCTGTTTTAGTTGCCTTATGCTCCAGTGGTGTAATTACCGGATACCCACCGTGTAAATTTGTAACTTTGACTTTGACCCCTTTCGGTGCAATTGACATCAGATAATCACACACCAGCTTGGCAATTTTCTTAGGTTCTTGGTTGGGCACTAATCTCATACTGAATTTCGCACTTGCCTTACTCGGTATAATTGTCTTAGCCCCCTTTCCTGTAAAACCTCCCCAGATTCCATTTACGTCAAGCGTAGGTCTTGCCCAGATTCTTTCAAGAGTTGTAAATCCCTTCTCGCCAGTCAGTTCCTTCACTCCCACTTCTTTAGCAAAAGCCTTATCCGAAAGTTTTAGCTTTTTGAAGTTTTCTCTTTCCTGATTCGTTAATTTCAAGACATCATCATAAAAATGAGGAATCATTATTTTATTATTCTTATCATGCAATTTGGCTATCATCTCTATTAACACATTTGCCGGATTTGCAACTGCACCGCCATATGACCCCGAATGTAAATCTCTGTCCGGTCCAGTTACCTCGACCTCCAGATAACTTAATCCCCTCAAACCATATGTCAATGTCGGAATTCCCGGTTGGAATAATGAAGTGTCTGAAATAACTACCGTATCACATTTAAGAAGATTTTTATTTGTACTTATAAATTTACCCAAACTCGGACTACCGATTTCTTCCTCCCCTTCTATCAAAAACTTAACGTTTAAAGGTAGTTCACCTGTTTCTTTTAAATACGCCTCCACACTCTTTATATGCACGAATAATTGACCTTTATCGTCTGTGGCACCTCTTGCCCATATCTTTCCATCTTTCACTACGGGTTCAAAAGGAGGAGTCTGCCATAATTCGATTGGATCAACCGGCTGCACATCATAGTGTCCGTAAAACAAAACGGTTGGTTTGCCTTTTGCTCCTAACCACTCTCCATAAACTATCGGATGGCCCTCCGTTTGGAAGACTTTTGTCTTACTCAGACCTGCTTCCCTCATTTTCCGCTCTACATAATCAGCACATTTCTGCATATCCCCTTTATTTTCTTCATTTGTGCTGATACTTGGTATCCTTAAAAATTCTTTCAGCTCGATAACATAATTGTCTTTGTTTTCATTTATATGATTAATAATTCTTTCCATTTTTTTCTCCAAATAATCTTTATTTAATAAGAAATATTATATTTATAAATCACGGGTGTATAATTCTTAAAATTATTCTTTGTTTTTTCATCAAGTCTATCATAAATCGCCTGGGGTGGGATGAACACTTTTGTGTAAGGATCATCAACCAAATAGAGGTTATCGTTATTATCAACCGTAATTGATTCTAAAGCTGCAATATATGGTAAACTTTTATAGCCGGGTATAGCAGGAACAAAGTCGAAGTACCTTTTCCCGATAATATTCAGTTTGTTATCAAAAAATAAGTGAAAAATTGTCATCCTGTTCCGGTCTATTCCCCACAATGAATTACTCTTATCAGAATAAAGTCCACAAATTGTCCCTATTCCCAGTTCAAACGTATTTATCACCTTTTTGACTTCCAAATCCTGCTTCTCGACTATTATTAGCAGGGTACTGTCAGCAAAATTGTCTTTACTCGAAAAACCTTCCAAACCTAAGTAAATGTAATTTTCATCCGCAGCCATTCCCTCGTATCCAATATTCAACTTAACATGCTTTAAAATAGTTTCACTCGGCTTAATTTCAACTTTCCTTATACTGATAATCGAATCTGTGAATATATCATTATTATAAAATCCCAACTCATAGATTCCCACATAATTCAGATAGTTTTTACCATTTCCCTCAATAGAAATATATACTTTCCCTGTATATTTATCAAAAACCAGCTCCTCAAAATCTTTCTTTGGGAAATCCTTTAAATACTCAATCACTTCCTGGGCAAATGCGATTTTTTTTAATCTAAATATGGTGTCATTTTCAATCGTAAGTCTGTGAATATCTCCAATATCATCAGCCAGAAGAAAATCCTTTTCTCCATTTTTGGTCCCTCTTACGAAGCAAATTCCGGATGTCTGCTTTGTATGATATTTGCCATCCTTTAACCATCGCGGATATTTCTCATCCAGGGTTAGTGTTATTGTTTCATTACAGCCTGAAATGTGAAATACTCCAAGTAAAATAATCAAAGAAATCAGTATGGTTCTGACTGCTGATGGATTAATAAGAATTATTGCCAAATATCTTCTCTTTTGCGTTTGTTTTTTGGTTGTTTTGCCAAATTAATATTATTTAGAGTTAAATACTAAATAAATATTTTTAATAATCCAACTGATTTTTTAATACATTTCCCTAATCTTTTTGTAAATTTACGTTTATTAAATTATTAAATTAAGGATGATTTTAGCACTTTACATACTTAGAAACCACTTAGCCCCTTTTCTCTTTTCTATTTTTACACTAATTTTCATCTTTTTGTTCCAGTTTCTTATGAAATTTGCAGACAGGCTGGTGGGAAAGGGTCTTGACACTTGGGTTATTATTCAATTAATTATGTATAATCTTGCATGGATGGTTGTCCTCGTTGTTCCAATGGCGGTTCTTGTCGCCACATTAATGGCTTTCGGTTCAATGTCACAGAATAATGAAGTTACTATTATGAAATCATCCGGTGTTTCTCTCTATCGAATGCTTTCCGCCCCATTTCTTGCCAGTATTCTTATAACCTATGGCCTCATCGTATTTAACAATGATATCCTTCCGGATGCCAACCATATGGCAAAAATCCTTATGGAAGATATTTCCAGGAAGAAACCCACACTTTCTCTTGAGTCTGGTGTTTTCTCGCAAGAAGTTTCCGGTTATGCTATTCTTGTACGTGAGGTCGATTCTGAATCAAATAAGATAAAAGGAATAACTATCTACGATTATACAAACCCATCAAAAGTAAATATCGTGACCGCCGCTGAGGGAAAACTCTTCTTTGCACAAAACCAGGCCAAACTCATTATGGACCTCACCAATGGTGAGATACACGAATCCAATGCCGGAAACACCACACTCTATCGAAAGGTCCTCTTCAACCATCATAAAATTGCCATGAATGCTGATCAGTTTTCATTTCAGCAGTCCACTCCGGGAGGGCAGAGGGGCGACAGGGAACTCAGTGCACAGGATATGTCGGTTATTGTTGATAGTCTAAATTTAATTAAAAGTGATATATCCTCCTCTCTTTCAGTCCTGATTTCTCGCTATTTCTCTGGTGACAGTCTTGCCACACCCTTGCCGCAAATAGTCTCCCGTCCTTTTTCAGGTCAGTTTTATAATCAGGGTATTATTGAAAAAATTAGAAATATTAGAAACGGAATACTCTCTGAATATGTCAGACTCGATTATTTTGAAAAGGAAATTAATAAATATTTCGTTGAAATTCACAAAAAGTATTCTATCCCGGTAGCCTGTATCGTTTTTATCTTCCTGGGGGCTCCCTTAGGAGTAATGACCCGAAAAGGTGGATTTGGAATGGCGGGTAGTATTAGTCTTTTCTTCTTCCTCATCTATTGGGCTTCCCTTATAGGAGGCGAAAAACTTGCCGACCGGGCAATTATTAGTCCTTTCTGGGGAATGTGGTTCGCTAATTTTCTTATTGCTGCGCTTGGTATCATTCTTACTCTTAGAGTTGCAAAAGAGACAGTTACTCTTGATTTCTCATTTTTTAAAAAATTCATTCCCAAAAACTGGCTAGCCCCTCAGGAGTCAACTAATGAAACTGCTTGATAAATATCTGATCAAACAGTTCCTTCAGACTGTCTTTTTCGGTTTGGCTGCTTTTACTCTTATTTTCGTCGTCATCGATATGATGGAGAATCTTGATGACTTTATTGACCAAAATGTTCCGTTTTTAATAATTTTACAGTATTATATCTATTTTACTCCTGAAATTATTCGTCTGATTACTCCCGTAGCTGTTCTCTTTGCGGGGCTCTTTACTACAGGCAAGATGGCTAATCTTAATGAGATCACAGCAATTAAATCAAGTGGGATAAGCATGTACCGCTTTATGGCGCCCATTGTTATTGTTACAGTCTTGATTTCGATATTCTCTGTTTGGTTTGGTGGTTATCTTGTTCCTGGTGCAAATAAACTTAAAATGGAAATTGAGGTTAATCGACTTAAAAAAGGTTTAACTTTCGCAGGTAGTAACTACTTCTTCCAGGATTCTCCAAACAGAATTATCAATATCTCATATTTTGATAATAATCAGTTAAGCGCTATGAGAGTTTCAATACAGGAGTTTCATCCTAAACATCCCACAAAAATCACAAGAAGAATAGACGCTACTCGTCTGACGTTTGATACACTCTCCTCAACATGGACCGCGGTTGATGGAATGGATCGGGTATTTCAAGATACTACTGAATCACTGGAATACTTTGATGCGAAAAAAATTCCCGAAATTAACTTCCGACCCGGTGACCTTGAATTTAAACAAAAAAGACCCGAACAAATGAATTTATCTGAATTAAACAGATTGATAAATGACCAGATTAAGGCAGGTATGGACCCCAAAAGTATGATAATTGACTTCCATTCGAGATTTGCTTTTGCTCTGGCAAGCCTCGTCTCAATTCTTTTTGGCCTCCCAATTTCAGCCAACAAGCGTAAAAGTGGTCTTGCCCTTCAGTTCGGTATCAATATTCTGATAACTTTTATATACCTGGGTTTAATGAAGATATTCGAAGCTTTCGGCAAAAACGGGGCAATGCACCCGATTCTGACAGCTTATATTGTAAATATAGTCTTTTTTATTGCCGCAATCTTTAATATTTCTCGAATTAAACAATAAAAAAAAGAGCAGTTCGAAACCGCTCTTTTACAATGTAAATCCATTCCTCTAAAACTTCCACTTTGACCCAATAGATACCGAAACTCGTTTACTGCTATTAGGAGAAAATGCAGTTTCCATATTCGTTGAAGCAATATCCAAATCCATAACTCCCATGTTAATTCCTAACCCGAATGCCCAGCCAAAACCATTCGCACCTCCGAATGAGAACCCCGTTCTTATAAATGGAATCCAATCCATTGGTTTCCACTCACTACCTATCGAAAATCTTGGCGTCGTGCTGTTTCCGGGTAAATTATTAAATCCTTGATTATAATCCAATGCCACAATTAAAACACCCGGTACACCACTGTTCTCTTTTGTGAATTTGTATGCTGCTCCCATTCTCAGCGTGGTAGGAAGACTCGTGCTAAATTCTCCGGTTTTAGTCGCTATTGTATCAAACATTTCTTTTAACGAATCAAGCTGACTCTTTTTCCCCTCTTCTGATTCCGTTTCGAATGTTTCAATATAATAATCAACATCTGTTGCAAATTTTGCATTATTTCCGGTCCAGTTAATACTCCCTATATCAGTGAACGCAAGTGAAAACGTCCAATTTTTTTTCCATACTGCAGTAAATCCGATATCAATTCCAAATCCACTCCCTGCCGGAGTCATAAATGGAGATGGCTTTGGATCGGTTTCGACAGAATCAAAATCATATTTCACACCCAGGTCCGGACTGAACGAACTATATGCAAGCAACTTTGATTTTGTATTCACTCCCAGATTATTATCAAGTTCTACACTCGAATTTACTTGATCAGTTCCCGCATACGCGAAACCACTGTAAATTTTGAATGAGATTCCGGCAGCGATTTTGTCAAAAACCTTTTGTTTCCACTCCACTATTTCCCTTGCATACGACAGCGAGTAACTCCTGATATACATTGCCTTTACATCCGCATCACTTAAGTCATGAACTTTACCTAACGTGTTCCCGTATAAAACAAGATTTGATACTGCTCCGGGAATCTGGAAATACCATCCGGCGTAATCTTTTATTGAAAAACCAAATGCACCTACCTTGGGTGTACTTACATAACTTGCACTAAAAATTTCCAATCCAAGATCAAATGATATTTTACCACCATCCTCAAACAAGCCATTTAATCTCTCTTTATCTGAGTCTGTTAAAAGTCTCGGTTTACCGTCTACCCCTCCAAAGAAATAATTAATGTCTTCTATCGTTATAAAGTCAGTTCCTCCTCTCACACCAAGTGACGGGAAAGGAAATGGTATAGACATCTCAAAATCAGTATTATTTCCATGTACCAGATTTGCCGGATTAATTCCTAATGTATATATTCCTTTTGCCGTTGTATTATATGTACTTCCCATTCCCGAACTCTTCGCATCCATTAATGCTGAAGAACCAAATTGGGCATACAAATTAATACTTATTATTACCGCTATTATTAAAGTTGTTATTTTCATACTGATTTTCCCTGTTAGTCTTTGTTTTCTTCAGGTTTCATTCTGTAGTTTACTCCACCGTGTACTCTTACCTCAATCATATCCGATCCCCTTATCATAACAAATGGTGGTGGTGAAACCCCATTTGGATTTGTTGTTTCAACAAGTACACGATAAATCACATAATAGGCTCTTGCAAGTTTACTTATTTCCTCACCCGTCAACTCAATTTCAGTAGTTGTTATAGTGGGTGCAGTAACTCTTCCGTCGGGTCCTATGCTGGCTCCGGCAATACTTATTGAATCTGTTCCATTTGTGTTTTTAGTTACAGTAAAAAGGTAATTATAAGATGAGTCATACAAGTCTGCTTTTAACCAGCTTGACATTGCAATCCCGTTCTTCATCTCAACTTTTAAAAATGCGGAGTTGGCATCAACTATTCTGTCTCTGTCGTCTTTATCAATTTCAATATCCGTTGTATCCGTCAAACTTGCTCTGACGATTCCAAAAATACTCCTCGTCGAAAAGTCAGTCTCAAAGATTACACTGTCCTCATCCGTCACTGTTCGGGATGTCTTGCTGTCATTTGGATTTATAATAAATTCCCCCTCAATAATTACGGAATCCGGTAGAAATGACATAAACTCCGTGATATTACTGTTTTGTTCGGTAAATACTGTGTCAAATGCACCTCCGGAAAAATCTATATTAAAATTGGGTTGTCCATTAATCAGCAATTGTTTCTCCACTCCGCTCTTTTTCCATGCCGTAATTTGTAAATCCTTTATTAATATCTCAAACGGATTTAAATCCGGCGAAACATACTTGGCTAATAAATTTATCCTCGCTTCTTTTAATCTGACTTTCCCTTCAAAATCCTTTGCATCTGATAAATCAATCTCGAAACTTGTTCTCTTCGAACCTAATGACTTCCTTGGAATATATCCCTTGGCGTATTTTAAATTCATATCAGATGAATATGCGCTAACTATTACAGAATCCGTCGGATTTTGAGTAATTGCCTTTGCCTGTATCCATATTTGTCCCTTAAATAAAAATAATTGATTTGACGGTTCCTTATATTTATATCCGGCTAAATCATATATTATCGAATCTGTTCCAAATGCCCCTATTGTTCTTTTGAGTGAAAACTGCTGTCCTGATGGATTCGTAATTCCTGGAATTGATACCTGAAAATCTATATTATCCACCGACATATTCTTCACTGCAAAGGCTAGAGTCCCCTTTGTAAACTCCGCTTCATCTAACTTTGCACCTTCGGGGAACTCAAGATATATTGTTTTGTTTTGGTCTTCAACCTTTACTACTTGATTAACTACACTTGCGGCTGTTGTAATCTTCACAAACTCCTTTATGTCCGATCCTAAAGTATCCTTTTCCGACTGAATATAATACAGACTGTCATCTGCCGGATTCAACTTTATATACTTCTGATCCTCAGATTTAATAATCTCTTCCAGTTTGAAACTCTTCTTTATCATGGGAATTGTTAAATCCACATCCCATTCCGGTAGGATGAACTCCTCCGGAATATCCAGGCAACCACTTAGGTGAATTGTCGACATTAATAATAATGCCAAAATTAAACCACGAACTGTTTTCTTCATATTTCCTCGGATATTTTTTTCTATAAGCCCTGTTTGGTTTTTCCTAAAGATGATTAGATATATTCTGCGCCGGCATTGTCACCGGCACAGTCAAAGTTAATTCGTTTTATTTTAATAAAATCATCTTCTTAAACTCTGTAAACTTACTTGTCTTTATCTTATACAGATAAACACCGCTGGTTAGTTTACTTGCATCAAATGTTACATTGTGCATTCCGGCTTCCTGAGTTGAGTTAACCAAAGTTGCAACTTCCTTTCCTAAGATATTAAAGATCTTTAGCTCCACAAATGTTCGTTCAGGAAGTCCATACTCTATCGTAGTTGATGGGTTAAATGGATTTGGATAGTTTTGCCTTAAACTGAATTGAGTCGGAATACTGCTCTCTTGATCCTCGCTGCTCAGGATACTATATAGCGCTTTATCTCCACCAAGAATCTGTGAAAAGTGACTGGCTTCAAATACTACAGTGGTGTCCGTCTGGAACGAATTCAATCCCAATGTGTCTCCAGACATTCCATTTGCGAACATAAAAACCAATGCGCTATCCGGATTAATTCCGTTCATAATAAGCAATGAGTCAAACTTCTCTGACTTGGGAATTGTGAATCTTGCCACTTTGCCATTTGCAAAATTATATTGATTCGGACTATTATTTACAACATAATACCCGTTAAAAAACAAATTATTTCCACCAAATGTTATAAAAGTTCCGTTTGAGC
The DNA here is from genome assembly GCA_012517155.1 of Ignavibacteriales bacterium. Taxonomy (GTDB): domain Bacteria; phylum Bacteroidota; class Ignavibacteria; order Ignavibacteriales; family Ignavibacteriaceae; genus JAAYVN01. The sequence goes on from JAAYVN010000110.1 coordinate 58,434, forward strand.
AATCAATATTCCAGAAAAACCAATCAATCGTAATATTCTCATTCAGAGCGCCGTCCTCAATTACAAATTTAGACCCCGCAACCGCATCTATAAAAGGTTGGGCATTTACAAATCTCGGGTCCGTAATAACTGTATTCTTAATCGTATAAACCTCACCTTCAAGCACTATGTCCTCCCTTAAATCCATAGTCCCAATTCCTTGACAGTTAATCCACAACTTCAAGAAAACCGTATCGCCCATTACGGTATTGGTACTTGCAAGTATATTACTCATCATACCTGCAGAAAACAAGAAAACAAAAACGTAGATCAGTCGCTTCATATTATGCTCCTTATATAAATAAATAAATCTCTGCCTAAAAGTTATCTTATTTTTATCTCATTGTCAATATCACATTTTATCTTAGTGATACAAATCAACACCTCTCGCTTTTAAAACAAAGTAAACATTCAATAAATTCACTTTTTTCAGCTTGTAAATAGCAAAATCAAATTGTGTGCGTTTCGTCACAGTTAATACCTGAATCTTAATCTCAGTCTTCGGAGATTGATATGATGTTCGGAAGGAACCTATTACCTCCCCGTATGAAATTACGGGGAGGTGTCCACAATATTATTTTTGAATGGGAGAAATCTAATTGATTTTCTCTGCTTTGGTGTTCGGTACAAATCCAAAGTGCTGCTCGCTGCTTTGATCTACCTTTATTTCGCCAAATCGCGATTCATATCTTTCAATATTCTCCTTAAGCGCCCTCAGAAACATCTTTGCGTGCTGTGGAGTTGTTATTATTCTCGAAAGCACCTTTGCTTTTGGTACTCCCGGTACAATCCTTGTGAAATCTATGATAAACTCAGCCGGGGAATGTGTTATTATTGCTAGATTTGAATACAGCCCTTCGGCTTCTTTCTCACCCAACTCAATATTTATCTGCTGTCCTTGTGGAGGAACATTTTCATTTGCCATTATTATTACCTTAAATCATCTATTTTTTTGTAAATTTCCTCTGCCTTCTTTGAATCTCCCAGTATAGCATACACCTTCGCTAATAACTCAAGCGCTGGCACATCATTTCCTTTAAGCTCGGTATACTTTACCAGGTATGGTAGTCCTTCCTTATATTTCTCCTTGGCTGCAGTTATATCCTCCCCCTTATCCTCTGCTTCTTTTGCCAGCCTGGCACCCCATTTAACATATGTTACTGCAAGATTATAGGCAGCATTCTCATAATCCGGATCAATATTCAGCGCTTCCTTAAACTGAATTGACGCCTCATCAAACTTGTTTGCCCCCAGTAACAAAACACCATAATTATACCTGTAGTACTTATTGCCTGGTTCCTTCTCAACCCCTGACTTGAATGCATCAATTGCCACATCTATTTTATTTGCTCCGATATATGAATTTGAAAGCGTCAGAAGCAATTCTGAACTATCCGGATATACCTTTCTTCCTGCTTCAAGTATCTCTATGGCCTTGTTATACTTTCCGACGGCAGCTAGAGAATCAGTATCAACTAAATTTGCTCCTTGCGTATAATAAATCTCACCCAAATATCTGTAACCCTCGTAAGATTTCTTCAGATCTACCGTTTTCTGGAATACCGGAATAGCGCTATCTAGATCCTGTAGATTTAAATACACAAACCCTAATGTTTTGTACGTATCTGCTGAATCTGGCTCCGCAGCAATTGCTTGCTTGAACGAGAATATTGCTTTGTCAAAATTTAGTTTGATCGTGTCTTCCGATGTTGATTGCAATGCTCGGTTATAAAAACCCACTGCTTTATTGTAATTATTTGCCCAATAAGATTTTTTCGCACCTTTTATATCTTTCTCAAATTTATTACTTACAGACAAAGACTTACCAAATGCCTCTAACATCTTATCAGTTTCTTCCTTCTCTCCGTAAATATATCCCATTAAATAATACCCCTCATCTGATTTGGGATTTTTTGCTACTTCTTTTTCAAGCGCATCAAGTGCCTTATCCAAATTTTTCTGCTGGATATAAAGCTTTGCACTCGTCAACTCCGTTGACGAACACTGATAACCTGAAAAAATCATTACCGATATTAATGCAAATATTACAACACCATATATTTTTTTCATCTTAACTCCATTAAATTTCTTTTTTAGATTGTAAATTTAATTGTAAAAAAAACAAATTACAAGTAATATTTCTCAACTTTCCCCCTCTCTTCTTCAGACAATTCACTACTCTACTCCAACCCCAAAACAACTTCATTTCACTCCCCCTGAAAATCTCTCTAAACATTACCTGAATTCAATATAGAACCGTTATAAAGCCGTTGAAGATCCGTTGTAGATCCGTTGAAAACTCCATTACATCAGGACTATAACAATTCTTCCTGCTCTTACAAGATCATTCTCTTTACAACTCTCTGACCCTATGATAATTTAAGATTTTCCTTGCTTTTACAGAATAATTTGGATATTTTACATTATTTAATTTAAAGGTGATTTTTTGACAACAAATGAAATAATTAAAACAGTCCCCAAAGTCCTCCTTCATGACCATCTCGATGGCGGTCTCAGGACTACTACTATAATTGAACTCGCAAAAGAACTGAAATACAATAAACTCCCGACTACTGACCCCGGTGAACTGGCAGATTGGTTTCATCGTGGTGCGAATAAAGGTAATCTCGTCGAGTACCTTCAGGGATTTGAGCACACATGCGCTCTCATGCAGACCAAAGAAGCTTTGACACGCGTAGCCTACGAAATGATGGAAGATATGAAAAAAGACAACGTTTGTTATGTCGAAACCCGCTTCGCACCGGTTTTTCATACCCAGAAAGGACTTTGGTATGATCAGATTGTCCAGGCTGTTATTGATGGTTTGAATAAGGGGAAAGAGGATTTTGGAGTAGGCTATGGCTTGATTATATGCGGTATGAGAAATATGAAAAATACTCTCGAATTCGCAGAACTCGCCCTTAATTGGAAAAACAAAGGCGTCGTTGGATTCGATCTCGCCGGTGAAGAAGGTGGTTATCCTCCCAAAAAACACATAGAAGCCTTTCAAACCATCCAGCGTGCTAATTTTAATATCACTATTCATGCAGGTGAAGCCTTTGGTAAAGAATCCATTTGGCAGGCAATTCAATGGTGTGGTGCTCATAGGATTGGGCATGGTACTCGAATTCTCGACGACCTGGTTACTGATAAAGATGGTAATGTTATAGGAATGGGTGATCTTGCTAACTATATCCTGGATAAACGAATTCCTATAGAAATTTGCCTCCTAAGTAATGTTCACACAGGAGCTATTGACCGTATTGAAAATCACCCATTTGCTAAACTATATAAAAATAAATTCCGTGTCACAATCAATACCGATGACCGTCTTATGAGTGATACAACCATGACTAAGGAATTCCTGACAGCAATCGAGCATTTTAACCTAACTCTTGAGGATGTCGAAAAAATCACTATAAATTCAATGAAATCAGCTTTCATTCCATATAATGACAGAATTGGATATATCTATAATGTAATTAAACCCGGTTATCAGAATATTAGGGAAAAACTACTTTCACTCAAAATCTAAACCAAAAAATGAAAAAACTATTCAGAAACTACAATCTCGATCTCGATAAAAACGAACGTAAACTTCTGCTTACTTTCGCTAAACAAGTAATCAAACAGATACAGGGAAATCAACAATATTTCCCCGTGGAAAAAGCTTTTTCTACAATAGCAGATAAACTTTCCTCTGGAGATGACCAGATCAAATTAACAAAAGATGAATACACTAAGTTGAAACTGCAATTAACCGAGAATAATAATCAAATGAAAAAACAAATCAAATCAAGCTGGTTTATTAAACGTTGGTTATATCGTTCAATGACCAGGCAATATTCATCATTAATAGATAAACACTTTCAAGATTAACATGACTAAAACAATAATCAAATCCCCAACCGGCAATACCCTTTCTTGCAAAGGATGGATTCAGGAAGCAGCTCTTAGAATGCTGATGAATAACCTAGATCCAGATGTCGCTGAAAATCCGGATGAATTAATAGTTTACGGCGGAAAGGGCAAAGCTGCTCGTAACTGGGACGCATTTAACTCCATCGTATATTCACTCACTAACCTGAATAACGATGAAACTCTTCTAGTTCAATCCGGTAAACCGGTTGGAATATTTAAAACTCATTCAGACGCTCCGCGTGTTATTATTTCCAATTCAATGCTCGTTCCAAGATGGGCAAACTGGGATGAATTTAGACGCCTTGAAGCACTTGGTTTAACTATGTACGGTCAGATGACCGCTGGTAGCTGGATTTATATCGGTACACAGGGAATACTCCAGGGGACTTACGAAACTTTCGCCGAATGTGGCAGAAAGCACTTTAATAGTGACCTATCTGGAAAATTCCTTCTGACTGCAGGACTTGGGGGTATGGGTGGTGCTCAACCCCTCGCGGCAACCATGAACGGAGCAGCTTTCCTCGGAATAGACGTCGATGAATCTCGAATTCAAAAAAGAATTAGCACAGGCTATATTGATCGCTTGACTCATAGTCTCGATGAAGCAATTTCTCTTGTCCTGGACGCTAAAAACCAAAGAATACCACTTTCAGTTGGGTTGGTGGGGAATGCTGCTGAAGTGCTCCCTGAAATGCTCGAACGAAATGTCATTCCTGATATTTTAACTGATCAGACTTCTGCACACGATACTCTCAATGGATACGTCCCCTCAGGTATGTCTTTGCCCGAAGCTCTTGAACTCCGTAAATCAAATCCTGGAAAATACATCGCCCAGGCAAAAGCAACTATAGTTACTCATCTCAAGGCAATGCTTGAATTCCAAAAACGTGGGACTATAACTTTTGACTATGGTAATAATATTCGCGGTGAAGCCCATGCAAATGGCCTAAAAAATGCCTTCGATATACCGGGTTTCGTACCTGAGTATATTCGCCCTCTCTTCTGTGATGGGAAAGGTCCATTCAGATGGGCTGCTCTCTCTGGTAAACCGGAAGATATCTATACAACCGATGAAGCTGTCATTCAGACTTTTCCCGAAAATCATTCCCTAATCAATTGGATTAACAAAGCAAAAGAAAAAGTTCACTTCCAGGGACTTCCATCTAGAATATGCTGGCTTGGTTACGGAGAACGCGCTCTAATGGGAAAGATATTTAATGACCTGGTTGCTTCTGGTAAGGTTTCCGCTCCAATCGTAATCGGTCGCGATCATCTCGATTGCGGTTCAGTTGCCTCCCCATATCGGGAAACTGAAGCAATGAAGGACGGAAGTGATGCAATCGCTGATTGGCCTATCCTGAATGCCCTGTTAAATGCTATCGGAGGAGCTAGTTGGGTCTCAGTTCATCATGGAGGTGGAGTCGGAATTGGAAATAGTATACATGCGGGAATGGTCGTTGTCGCTGATGGAACACCCGAAGCAGAAAAAAGACTTCATCGTGTGCTTACTTATGATCCCGGAATGGGTATAGTTCGACACGTTGATGCCGGATATGAAAGAGCGATATCTAATGCCGGCAAATTTCAGATTAAGATACCTATGCTAAAAAAATAATATATTTTATAACAATAAAGGAGATAGTTATGAGTCTTAAAATTCTAATTGCAGATAAATTTCCCGATTTCTATATTGACGAAATGAAAAAAATGGATCTCGAGGTTATATACTCACCAAAATTGGGTGAAACTGATATCCCCGCAGCTGCAAAGGATGTAGATATTCTCGTCGTGCGATCCACAAAAGTTAGTGCTGATGCAATTAATCAAAGCAACAAACTCAATTTAATCATTCGCGCAGGAGCAGGCGTTAACAATATCAACATACCAGCAGCGAATCAAAAGGGAATCTACGTCGCTAATTGTCCCGGAATGAACTCCGTTGCAGTGGCTGAACTTGCTATTGGTTTAATGGTTTCACTCGATAGAAAAATCCCCGATAACGTTGCAGACTTCCATAACGGCATTTGGAATAAAGGTGAATATTCAAAAGCTCAGGGCTTGCTTGGTAAAAACCTGGCTATTATAGGCGTTGGAGCTATTGGTAAAGAAGTGGCTAAGCGTGCACTCGCTTTTGGTATGAATGTTTATGGTAAAGATATTTCCCGTATAGAAGGTGTGGCAATTAAGGATTTCTCTGAAATGGATCAACTTCTTCCTATAATGGATATCGTTACAATCCACCTCCCGGCTACACCTCAGACCAAGGGACTATTTAATAAGGAAATGTTCTCTCATTTGAAACCCGGTGCTTTCCTTATTAATACTTCACGTGCAGATATTATTGACGAGGAAGCCATGCTTGAAGCAATCGCTTCAAAAAATATTCGTGTTGCTCTTGACGTCTTCAAAGGCGAACCGGAACAAAAGGATGGTGCCGTTTCTTCTAAACTACAAGGAAATAAAAATATCTATGTCACTCATCACATCGGCGCTTCAACCGAGCAAGCTCAAAATGCCGTTGCACAAGAAACTGTTAATATTATTAAACAATTCGTTACTAGTGGAGTCATAGCCCATTGGGTTAACCGTGCAAAAATCGTCGAAACCGAGTACCAACTTATAGCCAAGCATTATGATAAACCCGGAGTCCTCTCTGGAATCCTTAACATTATTAAGGAAGAGGATATTAATATCGAAGAACTTGAGAATATCATTTTTGAGGGTGGGGTTATTGCATGTTGTACTTTAAAACTTAAATCTGGTCTGTCGGCTGACCGACTAATAAAAATAAAAGAAAATCCCGACGTCCTTAGTGTCTCTTACGTTCAGATATAGTAATTTTTCAGGCTGCCCGTTTTTCGGGCAGTCTCCCCTTTAATCAACAAATTTAACCTCAATCATATCATCAATCATTTGGTAGTAGTAAGGCAACAATAAAAGTTGTCTAATCCCCTCAAGATCCCTCTCATCAAATTGTGAAATAAGTGATGAAATATTATTTTCTATATACTCATTTGTATCTTCCGAAAAATTATAACTCCTTGTCAAATCTTGCCAATTAAGAGATTCGTTGATTTCGCTCAGGTTTTTATTAATTTCCTTCATCGTGGATTCCTCTCTCGATGCCATAATAAAGTTCACAAATGGCACCTCAAGATGATCTTCAATCTCCTCGCTCAAACTTACCCCACTCATTGCAATACCTTCTGAAAAATTCAAGTCCCCAACAACCAAAAACGTTTTATCCTTTTCTGGTCTTTTATTCACGGTAATATGTATCTGGGGCGATATATTATATAGCTCACTTAAAAGCACCTTGGTAAGAATTACCTCCACCGAGGTAACATCTCCGGTCAGATAAATGTCCGTCAATGATTTTTGATTCTCCCCATAATAATAATATCCTGGGTTTAGCGCCCCGTCAAAGCTGATACCGGTCTTTGCAGATACAAAAAAATTTCTGTTATTAATTAAATCCAATGTTGGGATCATTCCTGCCGAATTATCTTCCTCATTTATTCTCTTTGATATTTCATTGGAGTTAATGAATTGAATATTTTCTTTTAGAGCCAATTGATAACTCTCCCCCACAATATGACCGAATAGATTATTTGGGAAATATATCTTCATAAAAATAAGAAAAAAAGCCGCTGTGTCAGCGGCTTCATAAGCTTATTGATTTTTCTTTCCTTTAATCTTTGCTGCTTTACCTGAAAGATTTCGCAGATAATAGAGCTTGGCTCTTCTTACATCTCCTTCTTTTAACAGTTCGATCTTTGCTATTTTCGGCGAATTGTATGGAAATATTCTCTCCACTCCAACTCCGCTCGATATCTTCCTAACCGTGAATGAACGGTTTTCCTTACTTCCTCTGATACTTATAACATCTCCTTCAAACGGTTGAATTCTTTCTTTATCACCTTCGATTACTCTTACGTGTACTCGGATATGATCGCCCGACTTGAAATTGGGAAATTCAATCTTTTTTTCCTCTGTTATATAATCATTAATGCTTCTCATTGTTTTACTCCGCTATATAGTTGTTCTTTTTCCAATACTCTGTTAATGCATGAGATTCTCTCTCCTGCCATTCTTTTATCAATTTGTGATTTCCGCTCAATAGTTCCTCTGGAACCTTCATTCCTCTATACTCTGCAGGCCTTGTATAATCTGGCGCTGATATTTCGTGCCCAACCATAAAGGAATCATTTAATGCTGACTCCGAATCGTTTAATACCCCTGGAATTAAACGTATAATCGAATCTATTACCAGTAATGAAGGTAATTCTCCTCCACTTACAACAAAATTCCCAATAGATATAAGATCTGTTGCAAATTTTTGCCTGACTCTATCATCTATCCCCTTATAATGTCCGGTTATGAACATAATGTTCTTTGAAAGTGACAAGTAATTTGCCCCCTTCTGATCGAATACTTTTCCGAATGGAGTGGTAAAAACAATATGGTCATACTCACGTTCGGCTTTTAATTTTTCAATGCACTCAAAAAAAGGCTCTGGTTTTAATAACATCCCTGCTCCGCCTCCAAATGGTTTGTCATCAATTTGCCTGTGCTTGTCGTAAGCATAGTCTCGCAAATTATGGATTACAATTTCAACTAAGCCTTTTGTTTGTGCTCTTTTTATAATACTGCAATTTAGTGGACTTACCACCAAATCAGGGACTGCAGTAATAATATCAATCCTCATACTCCTCATCAAATATTTCTTCTTCCGGATTCAGAATCATTTCCTTTCTCTCTGCAGAAAACGATTTTATTAACTTTTGCAATGCCGGAATTAGTATTTCTTTTTCCTTCCCCCCTCTGATAACATATACATCATTTGCAGGAAGTTGAAGAACCTCGGTTATTTTGCCTAAAAACAGTCCTTTCCAGTATACTTTGCTTCCAACCAAATCATGTAAATAATAACTTCCTTCAGGTAATTCAACAAGCTCTTCCTTAGTAATAAATAGTTCCTTTCCAATAAGAACTTCACTATCTTCTCTCGAAGAAAAGTTTTTAAACTTTATTACAAATTCTTTTCCCTCTGAAAGTACTTTTTCTACGTAAAGATCCTTGTACTTTCCAAAAAAGTCAACCTTGACCCTCTCTAGTCGGAAGAATCTATCCGGAAAATCTGATATGGAAGTAATTCTTACACTTCCGTCGGTGCTGTGTAAAGATACTATCTTAGCAATTAAATAGAACTCATCCACTAAATGGATTAGTCAACTATTTCTAAAATAGCTTTCTTTCCTTCTTTTGCAGCTATCGCCGTAAGTAAAGTCCTCATCGCTTGAGCAGTTTTACCCTGCTTCCCGATTACCTTACCAATGTCTTCCTGACCAACTTTCAAAGCAAAGACAATCTTGTTATCTTCTTTGCTTTTTTCTTCAACCAGAACATTCTCTGGATGATCAACTAAATGCTGCGCAACAAATTCAATGAATTCTTTCATTGATGAACCTCCTTAAACGAGAAATGGGTACTATCGGAATTATGTGTACAAAAACACTTAACAGTTTCCTGTTATGCGCTTACTTCAGAAGAAGCACCCTTTACTTCTGTTGTACCTTCTAATTTCTCAGCTTCTTTATTAGTCTTTTTTACTTTATTCTTTTTTTCTGACTCAGCTTCTTTTTTGCTTTTCCAACTTGCTAACTCAGCTTCAATTTGTTCTTCTGTTAGCCCTCGCTTTATCAATTCCCTCTTATAAATTACACCCTTCTGTCGCAGTAAACTCTTTACTGTATCTGTGGGCTGTGCGCCCACTCCTAACCAGTACATAGCCCTGTCTTCTAAAATATCTACTTTGTGAGGCGTTGCTTTTGGATGATATGTCCCTATCGCTTCCAAAAACTTTCCGTCACGAGGTGAACGGGAATCAACCGCTACAATTTTATATATAGGCTGTTTCTTTTTGCCCATTCTCCTTAATCTTAATTTAACTGCCAAATTATTATACCTCCAGATTTTTTAAATCTATCAACTGAATTTAATATTTTTTTTACTTAATACCGAGTTCATAAACCCTTTTTGGTTTAATTTGCTCATCATTTTCTGCATCTCTGCAAATTGCTTTAAAAGCCTGTTTACATCTTGTATTGATGTTCCGCTTCCCCTTGATATCCTTTTTCTTCGGTTCCCATTCAATATTTTTGGGTTCCTGCGCTCTTCCTTTGTCATCGAATGTATAATCGCTTCCACTTTTACAAGCGCCGACTCATCAATTTGCTCATTCTTTATAGCTTTGTTCATCCCCGGGATCATCCCAATTATCGATGACAACGACCCCATCTTTTTGATCATCCTTATTTGTTTCAGGAAGTCTTCCAAATCAAATTTATTCTTCCTGAATTTTTCTTCAAGTTTTTCCGCCTCTTTATCGTCAAAACTTTGCTGAGCTTTTTCTACAAGCGATATTACATCCCCTTTGCCTAATATTCTTGAAGCTAGTCTGTCCGGATAAAACACATCCATCATCTCTAGCTTCTCCCCGTTGCTAATAAACTTAATAGGTTTCCCTACCACAGCTCTTATGGATAAAGCACATCCACCTCGTGAATCTCCATCAAGCTTCGTCAGTACTATTCCGTCAAAATCAACTTTCTCATTGAAGGCTTTTGCGGAATTTACCGCATCTTGTCCGGTCATCGAATCAACAACAAAGAGTGTTTCGTTTGCTTCAGTAAGTTTTTTAATATCCGCAACTTCACTCATTAACTGCTCATCTACGTGAAGTCTCCCGGCTGTATCAATTATAACAGTATTAAAACCGTTAGCTTTAGCATAATCAAGTGAACTCTTTGCAATGTCCCTCGGATCTATTATCCCTTGAGAATAAACCGGCACTCCTATACTCTCACCAAGTGTCTTCAATTGCTCAATGGCCGCCGGTCTGTAAATGTCAGCTGCCACTAATAAAGGTTTTCTTCCGTAACCCTTTATTGTCTTTGCAAGTTTTGAACAGAAAGTAGTCTTACCTGAACCCTGCAAACCTACCACAATTATCTTAGTTATTCCAGTGGGATTTAAAGTTAATTCTGAATTACTCCCGCCTAATAACTCCGTCAACTCATCGTAGATTATCTTGGTTATTAGTTGTCCCGGGGTTATGGAAGCTAATACTTCCTGACCTAATGCTTTTTGTGTTACTTTGTCAATGAACTCTTTCGCTACTCTGAAATTAACATCGGCATCAAGTAATATTATCCTTATTTCCCTTAATGTATCGGAAATATTTTTTTCGGTTAATTTCCCCTGCCCGGTGATTTTCTTTAATGCTTTGTCAATTTTTAACGATAAATCTTCTAACATTGTGCAATATACGAAATTTTTAGCTTAAAATGAAGAATTACCCTTTTAGTGCATTTGCACCGCTTACCACCTCTATTAATTCTTTCGTGATTGCGGCTTGTCTCTCTTTATTATACTTTATTTTTAGCGCTCTTATTAACTCCTGCGCGTTACTCGTAGCATTCTCCATTGCAGTCATTTTTGCACCAAGTTCTGCTGCATTTGATTCTAAAAGAACTCTCCATATCTGCGAATTTAAGTGTTTGGGAAGAATTTCATTCAGTATTTCCTCTCTGCTTAATTCAAAGATAAAACTTTCTGATTCCTCTTTTGAGTTTGCTCGTTTTTCTAAATTTATCGGAAGATACTGCTCTTTAATTATCTTCTGCTGGATAACTGACTTAAACTCGTTGTAAATAATTTCTACTTTTTCGTATTTCTCTTCCTTAAATCCATTCTTAATCTCTGATACTATCCTGACAGCTGCTTCGTTCTTTAATCCGCTGAAAATCCCTATTCGGTAATTTAGGATACTATAACCTCTCTTGCTGAAATAATCATATCCCTTCCTGCCAATACAGTATAAAATACATTCTTTCCTGTTTCCTTTATACTCATCGATAATTCGGACAGCCTCCTTAATTAGATTAGTATTAAAAGAACCGCAAAGACCTTTATCAGAGGTTACAACCACCAGTAATACTTTATTGACTTCCTTTTTTTCAAGAAAGATGTTATTAATTATATCTTTCTCCCAGATTAAGCTTTCTAATAAATTTGATATTTCTTTGGCATATGGTCTTGCATTAATGATAGCTTCTTGAGCTCTCCTCAGTTTGGCACTCGCTACCATCTTCATTGCTCGCGTGATTTTTTGCGTGCTCTGAATACCGCTAATTCTTCTTTTAGTATCTCTTAAAGTGCCCATTAATCTACTTGCTAAATACTTTAGTGAATTCCTCTGCGGCTTGCTTTATTAACTTGATCGTCTCATCAGATAATTGTTTGGTCTCTCTGATATCCTTGAAGATCTGATTGTACTTTAATTCCATATATTCATGAATTTCTTTTTCAAATCTTTTTACTTCGCTCACAGGTATAGGTCCAAGATATCCGTTTGTACCTAAAAATATGCTCACCACTTGCTTTTCTACCGGCAAAGGTGAATACTGTCCCTGCTTAAGTAATTCAACTAACCTCGCCCCCTTTGATAACGTCCTTTGTGTGGAAGCATCAAGATCACTGCCAAACTTTGCGAATGATTCAAGCTCGCGATATTGTGCTAAATCTAACTTCAGTGTCCCTGCAACTTTCCTCATTGCCTTAACCTGTGCATTTCCCCCTACTCTCGATACTGAAATTCCCACATTAATAGCCGGTCTTACCCCCGCATTGAATAAATTTGACTCTAGGTAAATTTGCCCGTCAGTAATTGAAATAACATTAGTAGGAATATATGCGGAAACGTCTCCCTGCTGTGTCTCAATTATTGGTAGCGCCGTTAAACTTCCTCCTCCTAGTTCTTCACTTAGTTTAGATGCCCTCTCAAGCAATCTTGAATGAAGATAAAATACGTCTCCGGGATATGCTTCCCTTCCTGGCGGTCTTCGCAATAACAGGGATAATTCTCTGTATGCCGCTGCTTGCTTTGACAAATCATCATAAACTACTAATGAGTGCCTTCCGGAATCCCTGAAAAACTCACCTAATGTAGCGCCTGAATATGGAGCAATAAACTGTAATGGCGCTGGTTCCGAGGCCGAAGCAGCCACCACAATGGTATAATCCATAGCCCCGAATTCTTTTAACTTCGCAACTACTTGAGCTACAGTTGAACTCTTTTGACCAATTGCTACATAAATGCAGTAAACCGGCTTAATCCCTAAAGCCTCAGCTTCTTTTGTATGAGTAAACTTCTGATTTATTATAGCGTCTATTGCTACAGCTGTTTTACCTGTTTGCCTGTCGCCAATTATTAACTCCCTCTGTCCTCGGCCTATCGGAATCATGGCATCAATTGCAGTTACTCCCGTCTGAAGCGATTCCTTAACTGGTTGTCTGGATAATACTCCTAATGCTTTTCTTTCTATTGGAAGATATGTCTTTAATTCTATTGTTCCCTTTCCATCAATTGGTATCCCTAATGGATTTACAACTCTTCCCAGCATTTCTTCCCCAACCGGTATTGAGGCTACTCTCTTTGTCCTTTTTACTGTATCCCCTTCCTTTACCAGCCTGGAATCTCCGAACAACACACAACCAACGCTGTCTTCTTCAAGATTTAACACCATCCCATATACATCATTCGGAAACTCGACTAATTCACTCACCATTACCTTGCTTAGTCCATAAACTATCGCTATTCCGTCTCCGACCTGAAGTACTGTCCCTACATCATATATCTCAACTTCATTTTCAAATCCGCTTAACTGCTTCCTTAATATAGATGTTATTTCGTCTGGTTTAACTTGGTTCATATTTTTTCCTTGAAATCTAACTATAATTTTTATATAGACGCTTTTAACATTGTTTTCTTAATTTTATCTAATTGATGACGTAAGGAACCATCTATCACCTTATCATCAATCATTGCTACAAATCCCCCCAGTATCTCGCTGTTTTGCTCTATATTCAGTACAACCTTTTTCCCGAGATAATCAGCTATTTTCACTCTGATCTTCTCCTCTTCAATTTTGTCCGGCAGGTGGTTAACTGTTAACCTCACCTCTGCTATCCCCTCTCTTTCATCCTTAAGCTTAATATACAATTTTAAAACATCCTCAAGTAAATCAGCCCTGTTGTTCATTATAATAAGCTTGAGAAAATCTTCAAAACCTTTTGATATCCGCTTTTCAAAAATCTCATTAAGTATTAACAACTTCTTATTAGGCTTAATCACTGGATTCTTAAGCATTCTTTTAAGTTGAAGATTTTCATCTAATATTTCAATAAAAAATGAAACTTCCTCCGCTACTTTTTCTGTACTGGCTGTCTCGTAGCAAGTATCAAGAAATGAATTGGCATAATTTCTTTTTAATTTTAGAAGACTCATACCTTAATTCTTTGAGATATCCTTAAGATATTCATTAATTATGACTTTATCTGTATCTGGATCCAATTTTTTCCTTATTAATTTTTCAGCTATGTCAATCGATATTGAAGAAATTTGGTTCTTCATCTCACTGAAAACTTCTGCACTTTTTCTTTCACTCTCTTTAATCGCATCGTCAATAATCTTCTGAGCTTGTTCTCTGCTTTCTTGTAATAGCTTCTCTCGCGCACTTTGTGCATCAGCTCTTATCTGTTCCCTTATTCTCTTTGCTTCTTCTTCGGCTTTTTGTATTATCAGTTTGTTCTCTTCATTGAGTCTCTTGGATTCTTCAGCTGCTGTTTCTGCCGCTTTAAGCGACTCCTCGATCTTCTGCTCTCGTTCTGAAAGCGATGCCAATATTGGCTTCCAGGCAAACTTCCTGAGCAAAAACATCAATAAAAGGAATGTAATTACTGTCCAGAATGCCAGTCCGCCATTAACGGATAATAACCCGCCGCCTCCTCCTTCAGACGCAGCATAATTCGCAAAACCAAGTATGGTATTTCCTATCATTTCTTTTTCCTTAAATTCGGATTATTTTCTTTCTGCTCATTCAGATTCATAAACAGTAGTCCCGTTAATACTCGACTTCCGTTTTCAGGATTAATTTACTCAATCCTCTAAATCTTTTTTCTATTTACCTGCAAGTATAAAGCAGATAACTAACGCAAATAAGGAAATTCCTTCTATTAGCGCTGCAGCAATAATCATCGACGTTCTGATTGCTCCGGCTGCCTCTGGCTGCCTTCCACTTGCTTCCATTGCTGAACTTGCTAACTTTCCAATTCCAAAAGCACCGCCGATTATTGTTAATGCTGCTCCGAATCCTGCTGCTAAATGTGCCATTTCCATTTATTCTATCTCCTTTAATTAATTAAGTTTTAATGATCTTGATGTACTGCCATCCCTATGAATAATGAGGATAACATTGTAAAAATATATGCCTGCAATAATGCTACTAAAATTTCTAGAAAGTAAATAAACAACGCCATGCCAACTGATACTGGTGAAATGAAAATACTCTGCATTACGAATATCAGGCTGATTAATGCATAAATTACAATATGTCCCGCTGTCATGTTCGCAAAAAGACGTATAGCCAATGCAAAAGGTTTTGTAAATAATCCTAGTATCTCCACTATACCCATAATGGGCAAAATAAATCCCGGCACTCCATGGGGTATTAATCCCTTGAAATATCCCCAAAAACCGTTTTTCCTGATACCCCCAATTTGTACCGCAAAAAATGAAAAAATTGCTAAAACTGCCGTAATTGAAATGTTGCTTGTTATTGTAGCACTAAATGGTATTAGTCCTAAAAAATTTCCGAATAAAATAAAAAAGAACGTCGTCAGTAAATAAGGCAGAAATTTTTCGTATCCTTTCCCAATATTTGGTGCCGCAATTTCATCTCTGACAAAAACAATAAAAACCTCAAAAAAGTTGGTCATCCCCCTGGGAACACTCTCCTTCTGGTAGGCTTTCGCTACTTTTCTGAATACTATAAACGTCAGGATAGCAACTATCCATAAAAACACCACATGCCTCGTTATTGATATGTCAATCCCAAAAAGTTCCAGATGGGGGAGATATATCTTGCCTAATGGACTAAAATCCAGATAATTCCCATCTAGTATATGGTGCATTATCCAGTCACTGCCGGATTCTCCGCCCTTTGTCTGAGCTAATGTGTCCTTTATTACGTTTGTTGAGTCTAAACTCATCTTAGTATTTGTATATCCGTTTATCTGTTTTTATTGTAATGTATATTTCTGCTGCAAGGTACAAAAAATATAAAATAAAGACTGTAAAGATAAAATAATATTGGTTAATTTTCAAGAATAGAATGGTAAGAATTATCAAAATTAGCATCAAAAACATCCTTAAAGTCATCCCCCCGAGCACTAAAACAAGGAATTTCTTGCTTTCTTGCTTTATACCATAATTTAATAGCACTATTGCCCCCATATAGTTCATAGTAGACAGAATATAAGCTGTTAAAACCGGATAAATCACCTCATTTTCAAGTTTTCCTTGAATCTTGAAAATACCCAAAATTAAAATCGAAATTAATAAATTCAGGAAAATCGGGATAATTCTATTTCTCATTTTTTTTCCTTTTCTCCAGTTCTAATACGGTTTTTATTAATGTGTAAATCCCTATACTTATACCGAATAATGAAAAAACCGTTAAAAATAACGGTTTGGTTTCGCTCTTAGTATCAATCCAGTCACCTATCAGTACAAAAATAACTACTGTTGCTGCAAGTTGTACTCCTAATCCTAAATATGGTGCAGCATCTCTGATTGTCTTTTGTATGTCATTTTTCTGGGTCACTATCTGTATTTTCTCTCTCTGGCTGATACATCTGGCTTTTCCCCTCAAAATAAGCTCCTTCATTCACCACTAGAATTTTAGCTTGTAAATCCCCTCTGACTATAGCGCTTTCCTCAAGTATTATCTTTCCTCCCGATGTGATCTTCCCGTCAATATTACCCCCTATTGTTATATTCACTCCATTAATTTCTCCCTTAATTTCAGCTTTTTTTCCAAAAATTATATCCTGTTGGCTGGTTATGTTTCCACTGACTTTTCCATCAATCCGGATACTCCCCGCACTGTTAAGATTTCCCTTGATCTCAACTCCTGTGCTGATTATGCTGATTTCTTCTGGATGCTTGCTTCCTGTAATCTTCATTTACTACCTCAGTTATTCATTATTAATTTTTTGGGATCTATCACACTTCCCCTATGCCATACCTCAAAATGTAAATGCGGACCGTATGATAGTCTTCCTGTATTTCCGCTTAACGCTATTATCTCCCCCTGGAATACTCTTTCTCTTGGCTTTTTTATAACCACGGAACAGTGCTTGTATATCGTTAAATATTCTCCTTTATGCATTATTATAACTGTAAAACCGTCATCTACTGAAAAATCCGAAAAAATAACATATCCGTTCGCAGCTGCATATATTGGGCTGCCGCTTTTTATCGAGAAATCGATTCCGTAATGTCCGTTATCCGGGTCAAATCCTCTGCTTATGTACCCTTCAGCAGGTTTTACAAAAATAATACCTTGGTCTTCTTGTTGTAATTTTCTTAACAACCCTGTAAACGCAAAATAAATACTCCCTTGTATTTTAGGCGATTTTTCTTTCTTAACTTCTTTATTCGGAATATTTATAGTATCAGCATTCGAGATTATTTCGTTTAGTTTCCTGTTTGTACTCTTTAATTGTTCCAGTTCTTTTATTAGGTAATTTACTTTCCTGTTAAGTTCATCCACAATTTTTAGATCGCTTTCATTAAAATATGAATCTGCATAAGGAATCTTCTCTCTTAACGGTGTATATACCCATAATACTGTTACCACACTTGCTACTAAAATTATCAGTAATAATAAATATGTTACGCTCTTCTTTCCGTTAAATGTTCTTGAATGGATTTTTGTATATGCTGATCCCGGAACAAATACGATTGAAAAATCAAAAAGTTTATTTATTGCCTGCTTAATATTCATTTGAATTGTAAATTCCTTCTATCTTCTGGAACTTAATAGCTCCTTCTCTTATCAATTTCGGCTTTCCCTCTGTTAAGTCAATAAGAGTTGAAACTTTTTTTTGCGGCTCCTTATCCCAGTAAAATATCGCATCTACTTCTTTCGCAAACTCTGCCACTATTTTATCTATACTATTCATCGGTTCCGAACTTCTCTTGTTCACACTAGTTGAAATTAGTGGAAGACTCGTAATTTCACATAAATCTCTGCAAAATTCATTGTCCGGAATCCTGAAGGCAGCTGTTTTACTCTTTAATTCCTTGACTGTAATTTTATTCAGTTGCAGAATAACCGAAATTGGATTAGGAAATATTCTGCGTAAAAAGTTAAAAATCCTTTTATCCTTTAACTTAACATATTTCCTTATATTCTCAACCGATGAAGCTAATAAGATAAATTCTTTTTGTTCTTCCCGCCACTTTATCTCTTTTATCCGTTTAGTGGCCCTTGTGTTAAACCTGTTTCCGCCAATACCGTATATTGTATCCGTTGGATAAATAAATATCCCCCCGCTAAAAAACAGTTCGTAAGCACGTACTAAAGCTTTTTTGTGATCCTTTTCTATCGAAATTATTTCGCAACTAATATTTCTTTTTCTCAAGTATCATTCCCATTATTCTGTTATAAATAACCTCAGGCGCTAATTCTTCTCCGCATTTGAAATGCCCCTTCGGACATTCCTTGAATCCATGTATCCCGCATGGTCTGCATTCTAAACCCCCTAATCCAATAAATTCACTACCGCAATTATAAGGATAAAATCCAAATTCTGGAACAGTGGATGTGTATATTGTCAGCACCTTTATTCCGGCAGCTATTCCAAAGTGCGTTGGTGCACTGTCATTTGTTATTAATAGGTCGCATCTCCTCAATAATTCAATTGTTTCGGTTATACTCAGTTTACCGCAGAAATTCACCCCCTTCTCCGCTAAATTGGAAATTATTTTTTCTCCTTTAGCAAATCCTTTCGCATCCCCGATTATTACAAATCCAGTCTCTTTTCTGTTTAGTAATTCCATTACTTTGATGAAATGCTGAATGGGATATTCTTTTGTCCCCCATGCACTTCCCGGAGCAATAGCTATTTTTAGTTCGGTCGCAGGTAAATTTTTAAGCTTATCATCTATCGATACACTCTTAACTACCGGGTTTATTCTCCACTCTTCATCGTTGTATTTCTTTCCGGTGAAACTAAGGTTTCTTCTTACTTCGTGCAAACTGAAATTGTACTCAACCAGCTTATCAAAAACATATGGCAATGCACTTGTATCATATCCGCTTTTTTCCCTCGCTTTGATTGCCGAACTTAGTATCGCGGATCTGAGTGATCTGTGCAGACAAATTACTTTTTCGTATCTCTTCTTCGATACTTCCCTGGCTAACTTAAATGTCTTCCCAATAGATCTCTCTTTCCCTCTCTTGTCATATATTATAACTGAACTGACATATGGTGATGCCTCAAATATCTCTTTGCACTTCGGTATTGTTATAACATCTATTTCGGCTTCCGTATTCACTTCTTTTAATTGCTGAATTAAGGGAAGAGTCAGTATTGAATCCCCTATAAAAGATGTTTGTATTATTAATATTCTCTGAATCATTCCTGTTAATACTTCCATCTCTTGTGCATCCAGAGCCATTGCTCAGGATTTTTCTTAATCTTTCTTTCGAGTATATCATAATATCTTTGCGTGATAATCTCAACTCTTTCTTCTTCACTGCCGGTTAAATTATCCGTTTCCAGTCGCTCCAGCTCTACTCGGTATGTCCTGTCCGGCTGCCTCACAACTATTCCCACCAGTATCGGCACATTCATCTTAATATGTAAGGATGCAAAACCTGTATATACTGCGGTCGGAATTCCGAACATCTTCACCCTGACTCCGTCAGCCGGACCTCTCTGGTCCGCAACAATTGCAATTAATTTTTTATTCTTTAATTCTTGGTAAACGTTTCTTACCGAAATACCTAACGGTATGATTCTATTCCCCCACTTTTCTCTTTTTTGGTTTAGCCAGTTATCCACCAGTTCATTTCTCTGTTGCTTGACCAAAGCATTGAAAACAAAACCCGAAAGCAAGCCTCCCGCAATAGCACCGTATTCCCAATTCCCGAAATGTGCTGTTAACAATATCATCCCTCTTCCTTTGTCCATCTCCTCCTTGATTAAACCGACATTTGGACATTCAACACTGTTTAGCAACTCTTCCTTTGTTAGTTTAGGAAGTAAAAGTATCTCAATCAGTGTAATTGCAAAACTCTTGTAACTCTTATAAGCTGTTTCCTTAATTTCCTTTTCACTCAATTCGGGGAATGCTTTTCTTAAGTTTTCAATTACTACCTTCTTTCTTAGGGGAATTATGTAATAAAATAAAAAAGCAAGAAGAGTGGTTGCCCTTCTTGCTCTCTTCAATCCTAAGAAACAAAATATCTTGCTGAACGCTCTAAAGAAGAAAAATTCTAACTGGTTTTGCACTTTTATTGCTTCGTTTCTTAATTTGTCCTTATCCTTCTTTGCCAGTTATCATCTCTTAATTCCCCTCTCATTGTCGAGTGGATTAACATATAATCCGAAAAACCTGTAAGATCTGCAAATATAAATTGCACTCCTCCTTCAATGGAATTATAGTACCAGATTTCATAAGGCTTTACATCCACCTGATTAGGAAATCTGTCAATTTCACTTGGCTCTCCATATAACATGTATACCCTCCCTCTGTCTGTTTTCCATCCCTTCCTGTGAATATTACCGAATTTTTCGTTCGCATATCTTGCTTTTTCATAATATTCCTTGCTTGCACTTACTTGAGATACCCCCGGAATCAAATTCCTTCCTTTCCAAAAATTATATAAGAATTGTCTCTTTCCATCCGCATCTTTAAATTTTCCCCACTGGTCCGTTTCTTTCCCGGTCGCAACATACCTCGCCATTTCAAATGCTTCATTTAACTCCTCTTCTCCCATAGAAAGAAATTCCGATGAAAGCATTTCTCCTTCTGACGTAAGCGTCGCAGTCGTATCAATAATATTTGGGTTTATTACATACACTTTTTTAGATGTTATCGCACTGTATTTCATTAATGTATCAGTTACTTGAATATTTAACGTATATGCATCCGTTGGCATTTTGCTTATATTTATTCCCCCCGCCTCTACAATATTATTGTTCTTCCTTGATACGAATTTTTTCTTCTTATAAACAAGATTGTTCTTGGAATTGTAAAGATTGTGCTCAACCATTAATAATTCACTTTGTACACTCTTCGTTAAATTATAGATCTCCGTATAAAAATAAATAAGTGGATAGCTCCCTCCGAAAATCATTGATGGATTCGGCACAACTTCATAACTGTTTTTATAAAATACGGAATTTGTCTTTTCACTTGAATATATCGAGCTCGCTAACTGTATATCACTTAATGTGAAACGTTCTTTTGTAGTTATGTTCATATCTAAAGGGAAATAAATAGTGTCAGCCCTTCCTGATACTGTCACGTCTCTCCCTATTAATGTGAAATTGTATTTGCCAAATGGTAATTGAAATCCTAAATTTCCGATTAAACTTTTTCCTTCTACCCCGTTACTGTCATGAAGCCCTGAAGTGAATTGATATTCTTTGTTCACTAGTATTTCTTCCGTGCTTGCATTCTTTATCAATACTGATAATGAACCCTTTATTTCTTTGTCACTGTTCTTCCCCGTAACTTCAAAATCCGGTTCGTAAAATGAATAATAAAGTTCCAGATAACCCGAAGAATCATCTAATGCAAATCTTGCATAATCATACTCGATTTTGAACGGCTCTTTTTGTGCAAAAATTGTTAATCCTGATAATAATACTATTGCAACTATGAACTTTTTCATATATCTAATTTCTATATTAAAAAAAATGGCGTCTATTCTCATAGACGCCACTTGATCATTACTCTTTTTAATTATTTCAACTGGAATTTCAGTGTGAAAATATGGTTCGATGTGGGGAAGTCTTTTACGTCTTGATATGCATAATCAAACACTAACCCTACTCCCTGCATCACTTCATAATTAACGCCTGCTCCTGCAGTGAAGCCGAATGGTGTGTTCTTGTTATTCTCGGTAAACATCCTGTATCCCCCTCTTACAAAGAAGGTTTTCATAAAACTGTATTCCATTCCAAGATTTATTATATCCTCAAGTGCATTGTTTGCTGTATATGTCCCGCCAACTAATAAATTGTTTTGCTGGTTGAAAATATAATTGTAGCTTGCACCTAATTCAAAATAACTCGGGATTTGGAATTCTTCCGATACAATTTCAAATACACCATTTTTGTATCCGGGGAGCGTCCCTGGAATACTTGTCTGTTGCTGCAGTCCGCCGCCTGAATATCGCATGTTCGAACCGATGTTCTTTACCGATGCGCTTATCCCGATTTGCTCATTGAACCTGTATTGTACTCCGAAATCTAAGGCAAATCCGTTTGCAACTGAGTTCTCAATCGTCTCTGAGATAAATTTGAAGTTCGCACCAACCGAAATACGGTCCGTGATGATCTTCGAATATGTTAACCCTAAGGTTAATAATGCTGGTGAATACATTGCTCCTGTACCGTCAGGAAACTCCACAGTTGTTACAGGTATGTCTCCAACTTCAAAGGATTTTAGACTCAATCCGATTGAACCAATCCCTTCTATCCTTGTCGCTGCCGCAAAGTAAGATATGTTTATATCCGCTAAATAACTCATGTAACTAAACATAGCTTCTGTGCCCGATCCATGATCTAGCCCGGCTGGATTATAGTAGATCGATTCAAGCCCTTTAAGGTTCGCTAACATTGCTCCTCCAGTTGCTATTCCTTGTGCTCCTACCGGAATTAACAACTGATCAGCTCCTGTTGTACCCTTCCTTGCCGGGTCTCCTGCATAATTGTATGTAACCATGCAGAGTAGAATCATTAAAGTAATCAATTTTTTCATTTGTGTAAACTCCTGATAATTAGATTTATTTACTGGGGGACGGATGTTCCCATCCGCCCCCTGTATTTTAGTATTTCTGTAACTGTTTCTGTGGCATAATTATGCTGAACTTCAATACTTTATCACCTAAAGTTGGAGATGAAACTATTGCTAGATACAATCCCGAAGCCACCCTCAGTCCGTCCTCATTCTGTAAATTCCATCTTAAGAATGGTGATGTCGGACTTGATTTCTGACTTTGATCAAGTGTTCGGACTAATGTTCCTGCAAGTGTGTATATCTTTACCGTAACAACTTCAGGTAAATTCGAGAATGTTATGAATGTCTCGTCAGGATCTGTTCCCGAGTAGCTGCTCATCGGATTGAATCCGTATAATGGATTCGGATAAACATTTACCTTCTCAAACAGATTCTTTTCTTCATCTTGACTTAGTACTCCACCTGCCGTCGTACTGAAAGTGAATTCATCAGCTGATGTGTATGGATAAGCGTCAACTGTTATCTCTACTTTATCACCTGCTACAAATCCTCCGGTCGCTCCCGCTTTCTTCGGTAATGCTACGGCATATAATGCATTGAAGAACGGACTTTCTGCTATCTTTAATTCCATAGGAGTTAATGTGTGTCCTGTCGGTAGTGTGTACCCTGCTTTCGTCCCTCGTAAATCTGCATAGTTCGTCTTATCGGTTGCTACAAGATATTTACTTCCTTTGTACACATTTATATTTCCATTCGGATCATAGGCTTGATCAAATACTATTATGTATTCTCCTGATACTGTTATTGCGTTTGTATCTGGATCCCATACTCCGTCTGGATTTCCGTCAGCTTTCTCAATAAAGCCTACAGCAAGCTGCTTCTCTTCTCCTGTTACATAATCCTTTATCCATGCTGTGAATGGAACATCTACAAATCCGTTTGCAACTGTATCCGTACCCGTTACTATCCAGTTTCCAACAACTGGTCGTGGCACGGGCATGCTCCTTACGGATGCTGGTGTTACGTTTTCAGCATATCTTACTGAGTTTCTTCTTGTGATTACTGTTCCTACTATTCCCTGGATATATCTGTATGCCTTCCCGGGATTGTTTGGATCAAATCTTAACTCTACTCTTCTCATCTTATCGGCTGTTGTATACACACCAAATAATGTGTTTAGTACTCCACCGATATTATCTATCAACGTGGCTCCTTCTGCGTCTCTTGATAAGTAATGGAACTTGGCTAGCGTCTTATCAATCACGTTGTTTGCCGTTGTGATATTCATCTCTCCGACTTTTGGAGTCACATTTAATACCTTAACAATAAATCCGTCTGTCGCATTTACTCCGATATTCGGATTTGTGAAAAGATTATCTTGAGTATAATAATTCTTCATTGAGTCAAGCAGGGTTACCCCTTTGGTCTCATTTGTCAGTTTCCAGAAGGTTGAATATGTTGTTGTTGATGAACTGTCCTTGAAGAATGTTACTTTGTATTTCTCTCCGGTAAGTGCATTCTTGTCAACTACATCATATAAGATCTTTCCTTTGCTGAATCCTGCAATCTTCGGCACATCCATCGTATCTTTTGGAGGATTATATAGGTTCTCACCCATTATTACCGCGAAGATCTTTGGTATGTTTTCAACTTCTCCTACAAATGCCGCAGCGCTCAAAATATACTTGTTATTGCTTGACTCTGGGTCTTTGTACAATGCATCATAGTTTAAACCGTATGATACTAACGAGAAGTAATATGGCTTGCCTTTTATTAAATCAGTGTTGTTTATCGGGTCTTTGGTAACTCTGATTCTTATCTTGCCTGTCGTTTCATTTGCGTATGCTGCTGAGTCAAGTCGGTTTAACGAATCCGGCCTTGGATATAGCAAATATGGTTTTCCTGTTGATGGATCTTCCTTATATACATCGTAAATGAAATCGTCCTTTGCAAGATGCATAAAATCAAATTTATTCTGCACATTGTTAACCGTAACTTCAGTTGTCGAAGTCATATATGCGTGTATCTTGTAACCCTTGAATCTGAGATCATATGCGGTTGTCTTGTTTTTGTATGCAAATGTCTCTTTGGTGTTCCACATTATATCAATAAAGTCCTCACCGGTTAATACCGTCGGATTTATTATTGGTGGAGGTGTAGGCGCTGCAAAGTTTTGGTCAAATATAAATTGTGCACCGTCACTGAATGCTTTTGCTACATCCACACTTGCTAATGCATTTGCACCTTGTCCTACTACGTATGCAACTACTACTTCTTTTTCAATATCTTTCTCTAATTCGAATGGTCCGATATTCTGCATTTGTCTTGCATCTGCTGGTGTGTTGTTTAACCATCCTATCCTTCTAACCGGATCGCCTGAGAATAAATATTTGTTGTTTACTGATGCACATGCTACGCCTCCCACAACTTCGCCATATGCAAATGCACAAGGATCAACATCTGCTCCTGTTTTGGTCTTTGCTAGCATGTAGTTTCTGGCTTCGAACTTTGTATTCGGATCACTTAGCTGCGCATCTCCGTTTATATATATCATAAACGACGAAAGTTTAAGGTTCATTGCTCCAGGGAATCTCTTGATACCCATTATTGGACCTCTTGAACTCTGTGCGGTATCTAATGCTATATCCGTTCCTTCATCCCATTTGTCATTATTGTTTACATCCGTGTATGTTACATTCTTGATGTATGCAACTGGACCCGAAAAGAAGTCAGTTAAGAATGATGGACACTGCGTTCCGTATAAAGCATCCGGAAGTTTGTTGTAAACATATCCCGCATCACGCAATGTGTCACTACCGATAAAGTCATCTGTGTGATCACCTAAATCCGGATCTGACCAGACACTGAAATATACATCAGTAAGTTTATCTGGATCTGTTGTTTGCAATCCAACATATTTGAATCTGTACCTTACAAATATGATGTTTCCAAGTGGACCCGCTGAAGCAAATGCAAACACCGTCTGCCTTACTTCTATTCCTAGTGGATCTACTAACCATCTTCTGTTCGGTGCTGGCACTCCGTCATGATAAACACACCATACTGTCTCGTCACCAAGAATGTCCGGTGCATCTTCAAGTTCTTTGTCCCATATACCGTTTCCGTTTTTATCTACCGGCTCATATATTCCGTTTCCGTCTGCATCCCAGAAGTCTGCTCCTAAGGCTACTGCATCTGTCCAGTCCTGCCATCCTTTTCCGAATGCTGGTTCGTCTGCTCGCAGTACATACATCACGGCTCGCGGATCATTCTGTCCGTCTTTTACTGTCCCTTGTATATAGTCTTCTACTAGTGATGCTGATGCACAGGCACTTGCCCATAACTCAGTTCCTTTGTATCCGCTTAAAAAGAAACCTGACGAGAAAAGAAATACTTGGTTGGCAAATTTCCCTCCCGCTCCCGAAACGTTCGGATCAGGATGTGCTATATTTACCGCTGCAATTATTCCCTTCCTGTTTAACGGCAGGTTGATATTGTTTATAAACAATCGGTAAGCATCCCCGTTCTTGCCTGTTGCATTGACTTCATTTACTTTGGCAAGAGGCTTGTTAGTCTTTTTTCCGTTAACGTCATCTCCCGCATTCGCAAATGGAAGAGATAGCATAATGAAAAATAGAAGCAGGGCACTTACTCTCTCAATGATTTTTAGTTTTTTCATCTTGTAAATTTCCTATTTGATTTAAGATTAATTTTACCTCTTTAGAAAGTAATGTTCGAAAAGTTAACCTTCACTCCAAGTCGTATTTGTCTTGGAATTCCAAAGTTGCCCGGATTTCTTTCGAGTGATTTGTAATCCTGTGCATAGGCTTCACCGCCTGTTGCTATTCTGGCTTTACCTTTCTCTGTGTTTAAAAATCCGGTTGTGTATGGATCGCCCGTACTTCTGTATACTGCTAATACGTTGTCTGCGTCAAATACATTCTGTACCCAAAGGTATGGGGAAAGTAACACTGGTCCTATATTGAAGGTCTTTTCAACTCTTAAATCCATCCTGAAACTTCCTGGTCCGTATCTCGAGTTTACATATCCTGTTGTGCTCGGTCCACCGTCGTTTCCGGTTACTATATCCCAGTAATCTAGTGGCGTATATGGTCTTCCGCTGTTTATTGAGAACAACATGTTTACGTTGAATCTCTCTAATAATCCTAGCTGACCTTCCGGTACATAAAAGTCCACATTTACTGTTGCTGTGTGCCTTTGATCAAAATCAAGCGGCGCAATTACTTTCGGTGCTTCGTTGTCATTGTTTCTGAATATCGCCGTCTGACTGGAACTGGTTGATGATCCTGTTCCCTCTGCTACTGAATATGTATATTGAGCCGAAACACTGAAATAGCTCATATTCATTACGTCTAATGAGAATGCAAATCCTTTTGTGGTTCCGAAATCAGCATTCTGTGGATATATTGCGGTTATAAGTTCTCCACCCGATGATCTCTGGAAGAAATTGTTTTGTACGTTTACTAACCCTTTGATATTCTTGTAAAATGCTGTCATGTTTAATGCGGCATTGTTTCCGAACATCTGTCTGAAGCCAATTTCATACTGTACTGTCTCTTCAGTCATTAGATCACCGTTGAAACCACTCTGTGGCGCATAGGTTAACCAGCTTGCATGATCAAATGGTCCAAAATATAGATCGAACAATTCTGGTAATTGGATAAACTTTCCGAATTGTGCGTGGAATACTGTGTTCTCTGTTACAGGGAATCCTATTCCTATACGCGGCGAAAATTTGAGTTCCGGTTTCTTTATGTCAAAATCATTGATGTCAAAATCATTAGGATTATTACCACCTGTAAATGGTAACATCGGATCTTTGAATTTGTATGATTTTACATCAAAATAATCCATTCTTATTCCTATGTTAATGACTAAGTCACTTAACTCATATCTGTCTTGTATGTATGCATAGGCTAACAATGGTGTCCTTGGTCTCAAAAGTTCATTTGCTTCACTTGTCGTTGTTTCTGTATTCCCTGTCACATCATATCCGAATACAAGCGGTGTTATATCTTCAAATTTCTTAATATAATTTTGTTCCGCCGTTAATGATGGATCATCATCAATTCCTTTTAGTAGGTATGGGTAACCTTGGAATTCTCTGACCAGACTGTACGATAATCCGCCTCCAAATTCAAATAAGTGATTCTGGATCTGTGCCGTGAAATCGAAATCAGCATTGAATGCTTCTTCCTGTCTCTTCTGATAGAATCCAAAAGAGTATCCGTAAGGCCTGAATATACCTACCTCATCAGTCGCAGCTACTCTGCGTCCGTCACCAAGCAGCGTAACACCTAATTGATTTGCCCATATTGTACTGTCGCCGTATGCCATTAAGTTATCTTCAAATGCTGGATTATATCTCTTGTATTTATAAAGCTTATAACCAACATTCAGATTCCAGAATGAACTTGAACTTACTGTCTGCGAGATCCTTCCGCTTAAACTGTAATTCGATGTGTTGAATTTATCATAGAAATCGTATGCATTCTTCGCTCCGTAGTGGCTGTATACATTGGATACTCTTGAGTTCCCAAGAAAACCGAATCTTACCGAGAAATCTCCGAATACATGGTTTGTTCTTGCGTTCCATCTCCATACGGATGCTGGCACGTTTGGTCTGTAATCCCAGCTCTTATCTACACTTGGGAATTCTAATGTAATTGCTGAAGGATTTGCATCCTTAAACCATCCTCTTTCTCCTGAAAAGAAAAACGTATGCTTTGCATTTCCTGGTATTATCGGTCCCCCTAAACTTGCTGAGTATTCGTTGTATCCGTAATTGTCTAAGTATGTTGATGTTACTGCATCAGCTAGGAAATTGTATGTTGAACTTCCCGATTTTGTCGTTACGTTTACAATTCCTGATTGGGCTTGTCCGTACTTTGCTTCATAACCTCCAACCTGAAATGAAATCTGGTCAATTGCTATGTTGCTTACTTGTGTCGAACTCGTTCTGCCATAAAGTGTGTTCTGAGGAACTCCGTCAACTATATATAAAACTTCTGATCCTCGTCCTCCGCGTATGTTGATGGATGCATTACCTGCTACTCCGCCGCTTCCTTCAAGCGTAACTACGCCGGCTTGCAACGATGCTATGTTCTGAACACCCTTCACCGGTAACCTGTCTATCTGACTTGCATCAATTACTTTTACCGTGTTTGTTGATTTTTCCTCAAAAAGTTTTTTACCTTGCACCTCTATTGTAGGTAAGGTAAAATCAGTGGAGAGTTCAACATTAAGTTCTTGCGTTATGCCGGCAACAATTCTAACCTCTTGGATTGTCTTTGCTGCATATCCTACGTAACTTATCTTAACGTTGTATGTTCCGGGGGTTATATTGAGTACAAAGTACTCTCCGTTTATGTCGGTAGCAGCTCCTAAATAAGTGTCAATCAGTATTACGTTCGCACCTACCAGGGGCTCCCTCGTCTCGGCATCTACTACTTTTCCGGATAATTTACCAACGCCCGCTTGCGCAAAAATTTCCGGTACGTATAATAGAATGATTGTGAAAATAAATAATGACTTAGTAATCAAATTTTTCATCTCTTCTCCGCTTAAAAAATATATGGATTAGATTATAAATTAGCTCTACGCTAATGAGCAATGCTCAATTGAAGAGAAAATTGCAACTATTTTATTTAAAATTTTTAAATTGAAAGAAGTGCCCCTTTTTCAAAGGGCACTCCTTTGTCAAAGATTTTAATGATATTTTACTTCATTAACATCATTTTCTTTGAAGCTGTAAAGCTGCCGGCGTTGATTGTATAGAGATACATTCCGGAGCTTAATTTGCTTGCATCAAAGTTAACTGAATGGCTTCCGCTTTCCTGCATTCCGTTGAATAATGTTGCTACTTCGTTTCCTAGTACGTCGTAAACTTTTATGCTTACGTTTCCTCTTTCAGGAATTGTGTACTGGATCTGTGTAGTCGGGTTGAACGGATTTGGATAGTTCTGGCTTAACTGATAGCTGGTTACAACTGCATCATTATCTTTTACGTCAGTAGCCTGGAAGGAGAATGTCTTGTAAACAACATTGTTTAATGTTGGTGTACCGTCTGCTCCGCCAAATACTGATGCTCCTGCCTGAAGATCTTCAAGATAAATGATGTGTGCTGTATATGTGCTCTTGCCTTCTA
>JAAYVN010000111.1 GCA_012517155.1 Ignavibacteriales bacterium
CGCACAGATGAAAATTCAGCTCCAGATAGCAAAAGACAACTTCGACCGTATGAAGCCCCTTTACGACTCCAAATCCATTTCCCAGTCCCAGTGGGATCAGGTAAAAGCAGCCTACGAAACCGCGGAGAAGTCATACAATCTCCTTCTGGAGAACACCCAGTTCCGCGCCCCCTTCTCCGGTGTTATTACTTCCAAACGGCTGAATGAAGGTGAAGTTTTTCTCCTTTCTCCCGGCGGACTCGGAGCACCGGCAATCGTTTCTATGATGCAGCTAAATCCACTTAAACTGATGATTGGAGTCAGCGAAACAAACCTGAAGGATGTTAAACTTAATCAGGATGTGGAGATAACCACAGATGTTTACCCGGGTGAATTTTTCAAAGGAACTGTCAGCAGAATTTATCCGCAACTTAATGCAACCACCAGAACTGTGGATGTTGAGGTTCGTCTCCCTAATTCAGGTGAACGCCTTAAACCCGGAATGTATGTTCAGGCTAAAGTTGCTACCGGTTCAACCAAAGGAATACTTGTTAACCGCTCCGCTATTCTTAAAATGCTTGGCTCTGCGGCTTATTATGCCTTCGTTTCAGTTAACGAAAAATATGCAAAGAGGGTGGATATTGTTGTCGGGCGTGAATTCGATTCCAAAGTGGAAATCCTTAAAGGACTGAACTACGGCGATTACCTTGTTACCAAAGGTCAATCCTTACTGAAAGACAGTACTAAAATTTCCGTCAAATCCAAATTTGAATAGAAGGAGAAAAAAATGAATTTACCCGATGTGTCGGTCAGACGGCCAGTAACAACGATAATGCTCTTTATGGGGATTATCATTATCGGCTATGTCTCCTTCAGCAGACTCCCCATAGACCTCTTCCCCGAAATCGAACCGCCGATTATCAGCGTTCTTACCCAGTATCCCGGCGCAAGTGCCCAGGATGTCGAGTTGAACGTTTCCAAGAAAATTGAAAGCTCTCTGAGTTCTGTTACAAACTTGAAGAAAATCCGCTCCGTTTCTGTGGATAATATTTCTGTTGTTACCCTGGAATTTGAGTACGGCAGCAACCTTGACGAAGCCAGCAACGATATTCGCTCAGCGCTGGAATTCTCCAAACGGAGTCTCCCCGATGATGCCGAAGACCCCACTATCTTCAAGTTCAGCACCAACATCTTCCCCATCCTCTTCGTTGCGGTTCAGGCCCAGGAGAGTTATCTCGGACTTAATAAAATAGTAGAGACGGAAATACTTGACCCGCTTAAAAGAGTTAACGGCGTAGGAACTGTCCAGGCCTTTGGCGGACCTGTCCGTCAGATTCTTGTACAGATTGACGCCAAAAAACTGGAGGCGTACAACATAACCGCTCAGCAGATCGGACAGGTTGTTCAGGCTGAAAACCTTAACCTCCCTTCCGGTGCAATTAAAATGGGGGATATGGAGTTTAACCTACGTGTCCCTGCAGAATTTACAAACGTTCAGGAAATCAGTAACCTGGTTGTTTCACAATCAGGTGGGAGGCTTGTCTATCTTAAAGATGTTGCCAATGTCGTCGATAGTCTGAAGGATAGAACCATTAACGTACGCCTCAACGAAGGACGTGGGCTTCAGATGATAATCCAGAAACAATCCGGCGCTAACACCGTTCAGGTTGTTGCTGACGTTAAAGCCAAACTTGCCGAACTACAGAAAAACCTCCCCTCGGATGTACGCATTGAAATAATTCAGGATTCATCCGAATTCATCATTCAGTCAATAGATAACCTTACCGAGGCAGTGTTGCTTGGCGGTGTGTTCGTTGTTTTCGTAATCCTTATCTTTTTGAGGCAATGGAGGGCAACGTTTATCATCATCCTTACAATTCCGGTATCGCTTATTGGTGCCTTCATCTATCTCTACTTTACTGGAAACACAATTAACATTATCTCCCTTTCCTCCCTTTCAATTGCAGTGGGTATGGTGGTCGATGATGCTATAGTAATTCTCGAGAATATTTCCCATCACGTCGAACGCGGGGCAAGACCACGCGAAGCAGCAGTGTTCGGTAGTTCAGAAGTGGGACTTGCAGTAACTGCCTCAACTTTTACTATCGTTGCAGTATTCTTCCCGCTGGTCTTCATCGGTGGTATTGCCGGAATTATCTTCAATCAGCTTGGTTTCCTTGTAACGGTAATGATTCTCGTTTCACTGCTCGCTGCGCTTACTTTAATTCCAATGCTGTCTTCAAAATTTTTAGTTTCTACAAAAGATAAAAAACCGATTAAGAACAAACTGATTAAAACACTTGATAATTCAATGGAAAAGGCATTCAATTCAGTGGATAATCTCTATGCTTCAATCCTTGGGTGGGCGCTGAGCCATAAAAAGTCGGTTATTTTTATAGCAATTGGTCTGATCATTGGAACTGTTATGCTCTTCCCTTTTATCGGAACCGAATTCATGCCAAAGTCCGACTCCTCCCAGTTCAGTGTGACTCTGGAGCTTGAACCCGGCAGAAACCTTGAACAAACCGTGGAATACGTCAAGGAAGTCGAGCAAATAATTAAATCCGAGTTCCCCGAAGTCCTCTTTATGTCAGTCCGCGCAGGTGTTAACGATATGGGCTTCAGTTCTATCCTCTTCGGTCAGAATGAAAGCACTAACCTTGCGGGCTTCCAGATCAGGACATCAAAACTTGCTGAACGAAACAGAACTATTTTCGAAATGGCAGACACACTCCGTCAAAGACTTGCACCGATTGCCGGAATTAAGACCTTCACTATAAACACCGCGGGAGGAATGTCCTTCCTTACTGGCGCGGGAGGAGCAGCTGTGGAGGTTGACATTATTGGTCCCGACCTCGATAAATCTTATTTGGTCGCAAATAATCTTATGGAGCATATCTCCGGCATATCGGGAACCCGTGATGTCAGAATCGACATTGGAGATCCCCGTCCTGAAATTCAGATAACCCTTGACAGAACTAAACTTTCCCTTAATGGTTTGAACACCGCACTGGTGGGAGCAGCTTTGCGTAATAACTACTACGGCATAACCCCAACAAAGTACCGCGAACTCGGGGATGAGTACGATATCTTCATTTCCCTTCCCCCTGAAAAGAAAAGAACCCTTACAGACATAGAGAATCTCCCAATCAAATCCATGATGGGAACTACCGTAAGATTAAAAGACCTTGGAGAGATAACTCAGGCTTACTCCCCTGCCACAATAAAGAGAAAAGAACAGGAACGCGTAATTGCCGTTTTGGCTGATGTTCAGGGACGTTCCCTTGGCGAGATAACCACGGATATTAAAGCCTACGCATCCAAACTTGAACTGCCTCCTAATACTACCATTGAGTATGCGGGACAGATTGAACAGCAAACCGATACATTCGGGGATTTATTGCTTCTCCTGCTCCTGAGTATTATACTTGTATATATGGTTATGGCGGCACAGTTCGAGTCTTTCCTCGATCCGTTCATAATACTCTTCTCGGTTCCGTTTGCATTTACGGGGGTTATCGTCGGTCTCCTTGTAAGCGGAATATCCTTCAGTATTATCTCCTTCCTTGGGGCAGTGCTGCTTGTAGGTATTGTCGTGAAGAATGCTATTGTGTTAGTTGACTACACCAACATTATCCGCGCAAGAGGACTAGAACTAAAGGAAGCAATTATCTATTCAGGACGCAACAGGCTCCGCCCCGTGCTTATGACAACCTTTACAACCCTGCTTGGACTTATACCCCTGGCAGTAAGTTCCGGAGACGGTTCCGAAACTTGGCGCCCGCTTGGAATTTCCACCATCGGCGGACTCTTCTTCTCAACACTGATAACCCTTATTCTGGTTCCTGTGCTCTACTCAATCACCGAAACCAGATTGAAGAAAACTAAAAAAGAAATTGAATAAGAGGCAAATATGAAAGCAGTAATGATTGTTTTTAACCATGGAATAACAGAAGAAGTTAATGACGCTTTGGAAGGACTTGGCATAAGGGGTTATACCCGCTTTTTGAATGTCCACGGACAAGGTTCTGTTGATGGCGAACCCCATTTGGGCACTCACATCTGGCCTAGTCAGAATTCCGTAATTCTTACGGTAATTGATGATGACAAAGTGGACCCCCTGCTGGAAAAGGTAAAAGAAATAAATACCTTTGCCGAAAAACAAGGAATTCACGCATTCGTATTCCCTGTTGAAAAAATGGTATAAATTCCTTTAACAAATAAACCCCGGCCATTTACTGACCGGGGTTTTATCATTTCTGATTAACAGAAATATCTATTTTACCAATGTCATCTTTCTTGTTAGTTGTCTCTCCCCTACTCTCAACCTGTAAATATAAGTTCCTGAAGATAACTTAGACGCGTCAAAGGTCATCTTGTAGGAACCTTTTTCAAGTAACGACGATTTTATTAATTCCGTTACAAGTTCCCCGTTTACATTATATATCTCAAGATTCACTATCGAATTTTCAGTTACGCCGAACTCAATAGTAGTGGTTGGATTGAAAGGATTAGGGTAATTCTGGGCTAATGAAAATTCAGTTGGGATTATGTCTTCAGTCTTTTCCAGCCCCAGAATGGTTAATGGGATCACAGGGATAGTTCCGCTGAACGACCATTTATCAACGGTCCACCCATAATACGATACCGTATAAACGTCAAAATTATCATCATATCCGCAACTGTAAAGCGAAGCATATCCCGAAGCAGTTCCGAAAGTTCCCTGAGGACGTGTACTGAACCCCCCCGTCTGCGCAAAGTTCCATGCAGCGGCATCAATAGTATCCAGCACAGCGCCTGTGTTGGGATTAAGAAAATATACTCTTGAATACTGATACCCAACTCCAAGTCTGAATATCTGTGCGCAGGCAACCATAAGTATATTCTTTGTTGCCATGTACTTTAAGCCAAGCGGACCGGGGTAAATTGTATCCACATTATTATTCGAAAGAGGTTTATCCGTAAGCGTGAAATCAAATCCGTTGTAGAGCGTATATCCTGTTGCGGGATTACCTGTATAGCAGTATACTTTCTTTGTGGTGTAATCAGATGCATAAATAACCGTCCCTTCATTGTTAACGGTTATGCCCCTGAGGTCATTTGCACCCGGGATGGTGATTTCAGTCAGAGGTAATGAGGCATGGGTTCCACCCCAGGCAGGATCTCCGGCGATATTATTGAAGACCAAAACCTTTCCGTCAGTAAGATTTGCGCCGCGCTGAGTTACAAAAACCCTTCCGAGTTCATCCACATCAATTGCGAATATGGAATCTGTACCGGTAGTCATCCTGAAATCGGTTGAGACAACCGAGTCGGCGGACATTTTGAAAACCAGGACATTCTTCTCAAGATCGTTATTGGCAACATAGATAAGGGAATCTTTTGAGGTTGCAAGGTCATAAGCCTCAACCAGCTGAACGTTATCAAAACCGCTTGCCCAGACTGTAAATAATCCATCTGTGCCATAAGCATAATACCCCATTCTCCCATTAACGGAATCTGCGTTAGTATAGCCAACCAGATAGCAACTTCCGTCATTAGTAACAAGTGCAACGAATGTATTAGGTTTTATAACTCCTACAGCGGCGGTATTATAGCCTGTGGCATTTGGCTGGTCATCAATAGTGGCGTAATCGCAACTCCAGACACCTTCAAAAACCTGGGCGCTGAGAGTTGGAGTGAAAAGGAACATAAGAAAAAAAACTAAAAAAGCATTCATCAAATATCTCATATCGGACTCCTGAAATTATTAATAAAATAGTAAGTTTTTCTTTAATTATCCAAAATTTTACATAACAATATTTTCACCACACCCCCGATAATTAAATACAAAGTACTTATCAAATGTTTTCGATTATCAAAGATAAATAAAAAAAATGTATTTCAAAAGAAAAACTGCTTTATTTCCAACTATCATAGCACACGTTTCAGGTTAGCAGTTTCATTTAATATAGATAAATGTGGATGGATGAATATTTACAAAGCTTAAAAGATCAAGAGGTTAAATCAAAAGAAAACGGAAGACAGATGCCTGAATTGAGAAGGTTATTTCGGTTCACGGTCATTAATGGTCATTATGCTTCGCCGTCATCCATAGAATATCCATTTATCCGTTTCTCAAATGAGCATCTCAGGTGATTTATAGCTCTTAAACGTCCCGTTAAATTAGAAAAGCGGTCTAACTTTCTTTTTATGGTGTAAATGTAAAAAAGACACATTAAATTGACAACTCATAAAAATGAAAGGAGACCGCAAATGCAAATTACAAATAATGGATTTATTAATTTAAATTTAGAAAAAATTGAATTAATAAAAACCGGAATAATTTATGACCACTTTATAGCGATAGACTGGTCACAAAAGAGTATGGCCATAGCCAGAATAAGCAACAAAAACCCGGATAAAGTAAAAATCACAATAGGACCGGCAAATCTGAGTGGCCTAAAAGAACATCTTAACAAGATTAAAGGAACAAAGATACTGACAATAGAGGAAAGTACACCGGCGCACTGGTTATACGTAGAACTCTATGACTGTATCGAAAAGATAATCATCTGTGATCCGTATAAAAACAGACTGCTTGGAGACGGAGCAAAGAACGATCCAATAGATGCAAAAAAACTTTGTCTGCTTCTGAAGGGAGGATTGTTGCATGAAGTATTTCACACAACTGAGAACATATACAAATTGCGTAAGTTGGTTAGTTCATATGAAGATATTATCAGTCAGAGTGTAAGACTAAAAAACCAAAGGGCGGGGTTTTTAGCTCAAAATGGGAAATCAAAGAAAACCAAAGAACTACCAAAGGAGACAATTGAAAAGTTAATCCAGGAGAGTCAGGACAAACTAATAAACGGGTATACTGAAGTAAAGGAAAAATATTTAGAAGAAATATCAATATTTTGTAAACGGGATAAACGATTACGGTTTATGAAAACCATTCCCGGTATTGGTGAAATACTTGCAGTAAAGATACTGGCAATGACAGTAGATCCAAGAAGATTCAAAAACGGGGGTAAGTATCTGGCATACTGTGGATTGGTAAAACATGCCAAGGAGAGTGGTGGCAGAATTTATGGCCGAAGAAACACCCGGTATAACAGAGTGCTGAAGTCAGCCTATAAGACAGCAGCTCTGGCAGCAATAGGAGGGAATAATCCAGTACGCGAATACTACGAGGTACTGATAAAGAATGGATTAGCCGAATACAATGCCAGACATACCATTGCCCGTTACATTGCCAGACTCTGTTTTGGAATAATGAAGAATCCCAAAAAATATGAACCGTATTTGTGGAGAAAGAACCGTTGTGAAAAGTAAACATTAATTTGTGTGCATAATATTTCTAACCTTTCATCGCTTCTTTTTTGTCTTGCTTTTATGGTTGCATTACAAGATTTTGTTTCAGTTTATAAAGTAATATTTGTTTTCTTACAATCTATTAAACTCAAACTGTAAAACAAATTCCTGTTTGTTAATATAAGAATAATTTTAGGATTTCTTACAAAATGCCTTTCGCCTGAAACGGGGGAAAGTCGAAGGTTGGAAATATTGATTTTGTTTACGTAAGCGGGACAGGTGAGGTTTTGAGTTGTTGAAGGGTTTACCTGGGGGACGGAAAACAGAAGACGGAGGACAGAAGATATAAGGGGAAATTTTAAGGCAAGTTAAAGGCAAGGCAGAGGCAAGTTATAGGGGCTTTATGTATAAAATGTCAAAATTGTGTATATTTTGTCAAAGTGCGAAAATGGGCTAAAAACAGCGTTTTCCTTTTAAGGATGAAGGTTCGGAAGGGGGGCAGAAGGGAAGGGGAAAAGAGGCTGAATCGCTAAGTCGTTGATTTGTTGATTAGAAGACAGTGAAGAGAGGGTCATTTTCATGCATGGCTAATAGGTGACCATTAATAGTGAGGAATAGAACGCGGATAGCACGGATTCAGCAGATTTTCGCGGATAAAAAAAAAGATTTGTATAGCCCCCTATTATCTGTTACCTATTATCTGTTTTCCGGGTTGGATATAAGAAAAAAAGTTGCAAAGTTGCAGAAATGGCGGTTTTGGCTTGAAATCAACATTTCCGACGCAAAACCACTTTTTAAAGTTGCAGCGGGTTTCTTTTGATTTTCGTGCAAACTTCCCTTTCGCCCAGTACCGGAACAGATAATCAGCAAAAATTTATTCGATCTACAGTCCTTAAAAAATTCCGTTTGTCATAAATATGATAAATATTTTTCCATTTTTTGTATTTTTGTTACGTTATTTTAATAATAGTAATTATTCGCCGATACATTTTTCGTTTAATTTGTTTTGTTGTGTACTGTCAAGAAAATAATGAATAAGATACTAAAACTGCAGAACCTTTTTGCTTTGGTGCTTATATTTGCCTTTTTCGGATGCAAGCCTTATTTGGGAGGTGATGAGGTCAAAGTCACTTTTAACGTTGTGGTCAACAAAGAAGATGGCATAAGCGAACTTTATATCGCGGGAAACCGAAGGAATCTTGGTGAATGGACAGCCAATAAAAAGAATCTGGAAAGAATTAACGACTCTACATTTACCGGCACTTTTTCGTTTGACAAGGATGACAAGATTGAATACAAGTTCACGCTTGGCTCCTGGATGACCGAGGCACTGGATGACAGCGGTAATATTCCGGATAACTCCGTACTGAATGTTGAGAAGGATACGGTAATAAATGTAAGAATCAGGATTTGGAGAAGCAGGATAGTTGACGGCGGAGTTTACTTAACACAGAATTTTATCTCTGATAATTCTTTCCCTACGGAAATCGGCGGGAACTGGAAGTTCTCCCCTTATGACTCTACCGCATTCCATTCGCCTGATTATGACGATACTCACTGGGAACAAACTGCTACCGCAAATTTTCCAAAGAACAGCAATGCTAAATTCGGCTGGTTCAGAATGAAACTTACTGTTGACTCAGGAATTTATGGAAAAGCTTTTGCGGTTGATATTACTCACCTGGGAGCGTCGGAGGTATATTTTAACGGGGTAAGAGTAATTAACACCGGAGTTCCTTCCGCATCTCCTACTTTTTATAAAGGGAAGCAAAACCGTGACTGGTTCGGATTGATTTTTCTCAACCAGCGATATCAGTACATAGCTGTAAAATATGCAAACCTGAATAAAGACTATCACGAAAGTCTTGGCTTTAATTCGGGTTTTTCAATAAAAATAAACAACATCAACAGGGCATTGAGCGGGATAGCTGCAGATGTGAGACTAAGCACAATATATCAGGCTTTGTACACACTTATACCGCTGATACTTTTCTTTGTTCATCTTCTCCTCTACTGGTTTTACAGGAAATCAACTCAGAACATCTATTATGCGATTTGTTTGCTGGGTTTTGCTTCATTGAGTTATTGCAATATTCAGAAGTTCATTGCAACGGATCCTGAAACAATAATCCTGTTTTACCGCATGGTTGCTCCTTCAATAGCAGTTTCCATTTACTTCGGAATTCTGACCGGATATTCGGGAATATACGAGAGGCTTCCGAAAAGAAGATATTTTTATCTGGCTCTTTCGCTGGCCGTTGGTATCTGGGGAGCGCTGGATTTCTCTGAGGGAGTCGGTCACACGCTTTATTTCCTGTTAGCCGCTTCGGCGTTTGAATACCTTTTTATCTTCTTCAGAAGGAAGGAGATGACGGGGAAAATAAATCTGATGATTTCAGGGGCGTTTATAATTCTGCTTCTTTCAATAGTGTATCAGATTCTTCTGGACTTTGATATAGTTCCCACGTTGTGGGGACTAACGATGGTTTATGGAATAGGATTGCTTGCATTAATTCTTGCAATGTCAGTTTCCCTATCCTATGATTTTGCTTTAACCAATCATTCGCTGGAAAAGCAAATGGAAATAAGTATGCAAAAGGATTGGGAATTAAGGGAGCGAGAAGTTGAAAAGCGGATTCTTGAGGCTGATAATCAGAGAAAGACAGAGGAACTTGAATCCGCCAGGGAACAGCAACTTGCTTTTCTACCTAAGAAAATACCAGACGTAAAGGGATATGAAATAAGCGTATATATGCAAACAGCTACTGAAGTGGGGGGTGATTACTACGACTTCTATCTTAATGAGGGCGAGCTGACTTTTGTGCTGGGTGATGCCACAGGACATGGAGCAAAAGCAGGGATAATGGTGGCGGCTACTAAAAGTTTGTTTTCTGTTCTTGCGCCTAAATCTGAGCCGATTGAGATAATTAAAAAGTTCAATGCAGCGATTAAATCAATGAACTTGCACAATCTTTATATGGCTTTATCCGCATACAAACTAAGCGACAAACGTTTGATATACAGTAATGCGGGGATGCCACCGTTTATTCACTTCAGAGCTTCCACCGGTTCCATTAATGAAATAGTGCTGAAAAGCATGCCGCTGGGGGGATTTCTAGAATTCCCTTATGAGCAAAATGAAATTCTTATAGAATCCGGCGATACTCTGCTTTTCATGAGTGACGGTTTCAGCGAACTTTTTAACGAAAAAAATGAGATACGCGACTCGGGTTTGCTTAAGAAAGTGATCCAAAGCGGGATTAATCTATCACCGGAAGAACTAATAAACAGGCTAGTTTCTTCCATGAAAGAATGGAACGGCGACAGACAGTTTAATGACGACGTTTCGTTCATAGTAATTAAGAGAAAAACCGGCTTCTGAAACAAAAAACGGGATTGAATCCGTTTCTGCAATCAACATAAAAATCTTTATTTTTTATTTATTTTTAATAGTTTTTTCTATGAAATCACCCTTATTTTCAGTATTTTTGCATGTTAAACTTGGAGATATTTATGCTATTAAACATTAACAGTAAAGTATTAGAAAAACTGCTTGCGAAAGTGATTCCGGCTGTTCCTCAGAGGACACCATTAACTATCATCGAAAACTTCCTTTTAGAGGTTGCCGATGGTAAATTGATTGTGACAGCAACTGATTTGCATATCACTATCACAGCCTATATTAATGTTGATGCAGACCAGAATGCAAAAATTGTTGTTCCTGCTAAATTGTTGTTCGACATAGTAAGGGCTCTAGAGGATACAACTATTAATTTTGAAATTCAGGATAATAAACGCCTGAAACTAAAAACGGATAAAGGCGTTTATCATATTGGATTTGAATCCCCTGACGGTTTCCCGAAGATACCTGAAGTCAGTTCAAAGAGAACGCTGACTATTGAAGGGGCTCATCTTAAGAAACTGATTGATATGACTTCCTTTGCAGTCAGCAAGGATAATATCCGTCCCGCTATGCAGGGTATGTTGCTGGAGCTTTCGCCCGACGGTTTGAAGGTGGTAACTACCGATGGTCATAGACTGGTTAAGCACCTTTCAAAGAATTTTGAGTTTGAAGAACTTGAACAGTACATTATCCCTGAAAGGGCAAACTCAATTATTCCGAAGATCGTTTCCGATGAAAAAGTTAACATGTATCTTGAGAAATCGCATCTTCAGATTGATGTAGACAATATCTCCCTGATTATAAGACTGATTGAGCAGTCATATCCCGATTACAACGCGGTTATTCCGCAGACTAATGAGCACTTACTTATGATTGACAGGGCTGCGCTGAATTTTGCGGTCAGAAGAATGCTGCTGTTTACGACATCAACATTCCACCAGTCAAAAGTTACCTTAAGCAAGGATAAACTTGAGATAAGCGCTGAGGATATTGACAAGGGATCCAGCGGTAAGGAAGTAATTCCATGTGAGTACACCGGAGAGCCGATGAGTATTGGATTCAATACTGCATTCCTCAATGAGGTGCTGAATCATATTGATTCCGAAACCGTCGTGTTTAAGTTCAATAGTCCGACTAAAGCAGTTATTGTTCTGCCGAAGGAACAGAAGGAAAGTGAGGACTTGTTCATGCTTTTAATGCCGGTGCGTCTGAACTCTTAATTATGATTTTGAATTCCCTGCTGCTTAATAACTTTAGATTATATAAAGACGCAAAAATTGATTTCTCTCCAAGTATAAATTATTTAATCGGGGGGAATGGACAAGGAAAGACCTCGCTGCTCGAGGCAATATATTTTATGTGTACGACAAAAAATTTCAAAGCCGCATCCGATACTGAACTATTAAGGTTTACGTCGGATTTTTATTCCGTTGAGGGGTTTTTTAGCAATATTACAGACGATAATGTTAAAATTTATTATTCAAATGCGGATAACAAACGAATTTACTCCCTCAATAATAAATCGGTCACCCGAACTTCGGATATCATCGGCAGATTTCCAATTGTACTGCTGACTCCTCAGGATCATGCAATTACACAGGGAACCCCTGCAGACAGGAGGAAGTTTTTTGATTCGGTTATTTCACAAGCCGGCTCCAGGTATTTGATGAATCTGATGGAGTATGCGAAAATCCTGAAAAACCGATCTGCCCTGCTTGGTACAATTAGCTTCTCGCAAAGAACAGACCTGATGGAGGAACTGGATGCATGGAATGAGAAATTGGTGCTTGTGGGGAGCGAGATAATAATCGCACGAAAAAATTTTGTAAGGGAATTTATGCCCTTTTTTTCGGATGCTTTTAAATCAGTTACCGGACGAAATGACGCAGCCGGAATCAGTTACACTTATCTGGGAAACGGAATTTCTGATGAGATAGCGGACTCGCGAATTCAGGACAAGTTCCATGAACTTCTGAAAATAAGGCGCAATGAAGAGCTTAAGAGAGAGGTCAATCTGGTTGGACCGCACCGGGATGAATTTATATTTACGCTGAATTCCAGTCCCTTGCGGATTTTTGGCTCACAGGGTGAACATAAAACATTCCAGGTTGCGCTCAGGTTCGGGCAGTATTTTTTTCTTAAAGATAAACTAAACAGGACTCCTGTGATCCTTCTGGATGATGTTTTCGGAGAACTTGAAGCAAAAAAAGCGTCGGCAATTTCGGAACATTTGAATGAGCTCGGACAAACGTTTGTAACCATGACGGATTTTTCAAACGTATCCCTGTTGGATAAAAGTAAAGACAATTTATTTATAAACATACAAAACGGGACTGCAACTTATGCATGAAATACCTGTATCAATTGCACAGATATTAAAAACCTCCCCCGAGCTTTCGAAACTCCGCGCAGCTATTGAGCGGGGTGAAGTGATCGGAAGATTTTTCGAAATATTTCCCGATCTGTTAAATCGCGTGGAGGCGGTTAAAGTGGAAAAGAAAGCACTTCATCTCGAGGTGGAAAACGCAGCGCTGAGGAATGAATTAAAATTTCAGGAAAAAGAGATAATTGAAAGAATCAACAACTTCTTTGGTTCGCAAAGAATTAATAAAATAGTTTTATTAGGATAAATTAGGTTCGGTAATAATGGCAAACAACACAACAAAAAATGGAAATGGTAATTATGATGCCGCGAGTATCAATGTTCTTAAAGGACTTGAGGCGGTAAGAAAACGTCCGGCAATGTATATCGGCGACGTGAGCACAAGAGGTCTTCACCATCTTATTAATGAAGTGGTGGACAACAGTATTGACGAAGCGCTTGGCGGATTCTGCGATACGATAAAGGTAATAGTTAACAAGGATGGATCAGTTTCCGTGGAAGATAATGGCCGCGGAATTCCAATTGATATTCATCCCGAGGAGAAAAAATCGGCTCTGGAAGTTGTTATGACTGTGCTTCACGCCGGGGGTAAATTCGACAAGAACAGCTACAAGGTTTCAGGAGGTCTTCACGGCGTGGGAGTTTCAGTTGTGAATGCTCTTTCGGAGTTTATGTCTGTTGAGGTTAAACGTGACGGGAAAATATACAGACAGCAGTATAAAAAAGGAATCCCCCTGGCTCAGGTTAAGGAAGTCGGAATGTATAAGAGAGGCACCTCGGGAACGATAGTGACCTTTATGCCGGATAAATCAATCTTTAAAACAACCAAGTTCAAGTTCGATACTATTGCTGAGAGAATGAGGGAACTTGCTTACCTGAATAAAAATATTTCAATAATTGTCAAGGATGAGATTGAGGAGCTGGAAGAGACCTACCACTTCAAGGGGGGGTTGGTTGAGTTTGTGAAGTACGTTGACGCAGCCAGGGATCCTTTGCACAAGACTGTCTATATAGAGGGTGAAAAAGACGATACTCCGATCGAGGTTGCATTCCAGTATAATGCAGGATTCAGCGAGAATATTTTTTCGTATGTGAACAATATTAAT
Organism: Ignavibacteriales bacterium; assembly: GCA_012517155.1. Classification (GTDB taxonomy): domain Bacteria; phylum Bacteroidota; class Ignavibacteria; order Ignavibacteriales; family Ignavibacteriaceae; genus JAAYVN01. The sequence goes on from JAAYVN010000111.1 coordinate 14,171, forward strand.
ACTCACGAGGGAGGCTCGCATCTTGTTGGTTTTAAATCCGCACTGACCAGAACGCTTAACAACTACGCAACGAAGAACGGATTGATTAAGGATGGTAAAATTAATCTCACAGGTGATGATTTCCGCGAAGGATTAACGGCGGTAATCTCCGTTAAGGTTATGGACCCGCAGTTTGAAGGACAGACTAAAACAAAGCTCGGAAACAGCGAAACAAAATCCTCGGTTGAAACGCTGGTGAATGAGAAACTCGGGGAGTTTCTTGAAGAGAATCCATCAGTTGGTAAGAAGATAATTGAAAAATGCGTCAGGGCTGCCGAAGCAAGAGAAGCCGCGCGTAAAGCAAGAGATTTAACAAGACGAAAGAATGCCCTAGATAGTTTCCAGCTGCCCGGTAAACTTGCTGATTGCTCCATTACTGATCCTGAACATTGCGAACTATACATTGTTGAGGGGGACTCCGCAGGTGGCTCGGCAAAACAGGGACGTGACAGAAGATTCCAGGCTATTCTGCCACTAAGAGGAAAAATACTCAACGTTGAAAAAGCCAAGATGAATAGGATTCTTGAGAATAACGAGATTAAGTCCATCATAGCGGCTATTGGCGGGGGCATTGGTAACGAGTTCGATGATTCAAAGTCCCGTTACGGTAAATTAATCCTTATGACCGATGCTGACGTGGACGGAAGTCATATCCGTACACTTCTTCTCACCTTCTTGTACAGGTATATGCGGGGGATGATAACCTCAGGGAAAGTATACATAGCACAACCCCCATTGTACAGAATTAAGAAAGGGAAAGAAGAATATTTTGCTTACGACGATTCTGAGAGGGACGATATACTTAAACGGATAAAATCAAACGGGAAGGAAGATGTTATTTTAACTACTGAAGAAGAATCAGAAGGGATAACCCCAACCCGTGGTATCGTGATAAACCGTTATAAAGGACTTGGCGAGATGAACCCCGATCAGTTATGGTCAACAACAATGAATCCCGAAACAAGAACCATGTTCCAGGTTTCGGTAGAAAGCGCTTCGGCAGCCGATAAGATCTTCGAAGTGCTTATGGGTGATGACGTTGAACCGCGCAGGGACTTTATTCAGCGCCATGCGAAATACGTAAGGAATCTCGATATTTAATTTTTTTATATAACACTAATATTGCTTAAGATATGTCAACAACTTTTTTTGATAAAATAGTACCTATTACAATCGAAGAGGAAATGAAGTCCTCTTATATTGATTATTCAATGTCAGTTATCGTAGCCAGAGCCCTTCCAGATGTAAGGGATGGTTTGAAACCCGTTCACCGTCGTGTTCTTTTTGGAATGCACGAACTCGGAATGACTTTCAATAAACCATTCAAGAAATCTGCAAGGATTGTGGGAGAGGTGCTAGGAAAGTACCATCCGCATGGCGACTCTGCTGTTTATGATACTATGGTAAGAATGGTACAGGATTTCTCACTAAGGTATCCCCTGATCGCAGGTCAGGGTAATTTCGGCTCTGTTGATGGAGACTCGGCTGCGGCAATGCGTTACACGGAAGCAAAACTTGCTAAAATTGCCGAGGAGATGTTAAGGGACCTTGATAAAAATACAGTTAATTTTGCACCCAATTTTGATGACACCCTTCAAGAGCCAACAGTGCTCCCCGCATACCTCCCGAATTTACTTGTAAACGGCTCAAGCGGCATCGCAGTCGGAATGGCAACTAATATCCCTCCCCACAATCTTGGAGAGGTTATAGACGGTCTTATTGCGCTTATAAAGAATCCTGACATCACAATTGAGAAACTGATGAAGCATGTGATTGCCCCAGACTTCCCGACCGGAGGAATTATTTTCGGGTACCAGGGAGTGCGCGAGGCTTATCTTACCGGCAGAGGCAGGGTTGTAATCCGTGCCAAAGCCAATATCGAGACATTAAAGAATGGAAGAGAAAATATTGTAATTTCCGAACTCCCTTATCAGGTCAATAAAGCTAATCTAATTGAAAAGATAGCCGAATTAGTCAAGGAAGGGAAAATTGACGGCATTTCAAATCTTCGTGACGAGTCGGACCGGGATGGAATGCGTGTGGTAATTGAGCTTAAAAGGGATTCTCAACCCCCAGTGGTCCTCAACCAGCTTTTCAAGCATACCCAGATGCAGTCGACTTTTGGCGTAATTATGCTGGCACTTGTTAACGGGGTACCAAAAACGCTGACCCTTAAAGAGGTGATGCAGCATTTTCTGATACACAGGATGGAAGTACTTATCCGACGAACCAAATTTGATCTTGACGCTGCTGAAAGAAGAGCCCATATTTTAGAGGGTTATATAATTGCCCTGGATAATATCGACGAAGTTATTGAGGTAATCAAAAAATCAAGGGATGTTGAAACCGCAAAGAATAACCTGATGAGGAAGTTCAAACTCTCTGAAATCCAGTCCAAAGCTATCCTGGACATGCGGCTTCAGAGACTTACAGGACTTGAAAGAAAGAAGATTGAAGATGAATACAGGGAAACTATTAAACTAATTGAGAAATTGAAGAGCATTTTAGCAAGTGAAGAAAAAAGGAATATTATAATTAAAGATGAGCTGCTTGCCTTGAAGGAAAAATACGGTGATGCAAGAAGAACCGAAATAATTTATGATTACGAAGAATTTTCGATTGAAGATATTATTGCGGAAGAAGATGTGGTAGTGACAATTTCGCACCGTGGATTTATCAAGCGTTTCCCCGTAAGCGGTTACAGACGACAAGGACGGGGAGGGAAAGGAGTGATAGGTGCGGAGGCCAAGGATGATGACTTTATTGAACATATGTTCATAGCATCCACGCACCAATATATACTCTTCTTTACGGATAAGGGAAGATGCTACTGGCTTAAAGTATTCGAAATTCCGGAAGCCGGCAGGGCTTCAAGAGGACGGTCAATTCTTAACCTGATCCAGAAAGAAAGGGATGAGGAGATCACCGCCTTTGTAAACGTAAAAGAGTTTTTGGATACCATGTATCTTATTATGGTTACACAGCAAGGTACAATCAAAAAAACAGTCCTTTCAGCGTACGGGAACGTCCGCAAGGGAGGGATTAATGCAATAAATATTAATGATGGTGATAAACTGATTGACGTTAAGCTTACTGACGGAAATAACGAAATTATTCTTGGAACAAGGAATGGATTCGCAATCCGTTTTAACGAAAAAGAAGTCAGAGATATGGGCCGCGTTGCAACAGGTGTAAGAGGAGTAAAGCTTTCCAAGGGAGATATCGTAGTTGGTTTGCTGGTTATAAAACGTCAGGGAACTATTCTGGTAGTAACCGAAAAAGGTTTTGGAAAACGCTCTGATATTAATGATTACAGAACCACCAAGCGCGGAGGCAAGGGAGTTATTACAGTGAAGACTTCCGACAAAGTTGGCAAACTTATTGCAATGATGGATGTTACCGACTCCGATGAACTAGTGATAATTTCAACTCAGGGAATGGTAATCAGGCAGGCTGTTAAGGAAATGAGAGTAATGGGAAGGAACACGTCCGGTGTGCGCGTAATAAGATTGTCTGAAGGCGATTCTATTGCTGACATTGCCAAAGTAGTTCCTGAAGATGACTCAAACGGAGATGAGATAATTGCTGAATAAATATAGCATTATAAACTAACAGAAAGGAAGCTCAGATGGAGAAGACGAAAATCAGCCTGGTCCCTAACGGACCAATTATTGTGGATGGTGAATTTACAGTTACAGGAATAGACGGAAAAATTCTTGATACCAAAGAAAAAGTTTATCTTTGCCGCTGCGGGCAGAGTTCAAAGAAGCCATTCTGCGACGGCACACATAAAACCTGCGGTTTCAAAGATTAGCAATCACCCTAATTCAAAAGAGAAAGGCTGCCTTTTGGGGCAGCCTTTTTTTACTAATTTTACACGAACCTATAAAATATTCTTACTTTTCAACTCGTTCAGTAAGTCAGGCACATTTGAATAAACAGTGCCGCTCCAGCCGCATTTTTTAGCCCCTTCGATATAGGCAGGAATATCATCAATAAAAAAGTGGGATTCAGAGGATTCTCCGCTCCACTCTTCCACAGCTCGGTAAATTGCCTCTTCAGGCTTGACGGACCTAACCTCATGAGAGAGAATCAGTTTGTCAAAATACTTCAGAAAGTCGTATCCACCCCATCCATATTTTTGATGGATTGAATTTGTATTTGAAAGCAGCACAAGTTTATAACGCTTTTTAATTTCAGGCAGAAGAGCAACAAGTTCTGTGTTCACCAA
>JAAYVN010000112.1 GCA_012517155.1 Ignavibacteriales bacterium
ATTTCACATGATTTTACTACTTCTTTCATTCTTGTATGGTCGGGATAGAGGGGGCGATCGATATCAAGATGATCCACGTATTTGCGTATAACCTGTTTTGCGGTTTTAACGCCGAGACCGTTTTCGAATTCCCTGAAATCAAGTGCCTGAGCAGCAGCAATAAATTCTATTCCGAGAACACCATAGGCGTTATCGAGAATCTGACCGTTTTTAATGGCGGTATTCATACCCATTGAAACAAAGTCTTCCTGGTCTGCCGCAGCGGGTATAGACTGAATGGAGGCTGGAACTGAGAGAATGCGTTGCTCGACAATGAGGGTATCTGCAGTGTACTGGCTAAGCATAAGACCTGAAAACATACCGGCGCCTTTGGTGAGGAATGCCGGGAGACCGACACTGAGAGCGGGGTTGAGGAGTCTGTTCAATCTTCTTTCGGAAAGGACGTTAACCATTGTCAGTGCGGCGCTGACCATATCCATAGGAAGAGAGACGGGGGACCCCTGGAAGTTAGCACCGGTGAGGGTGACTTTGTCTTCGGGAAGAAAGATTGGGTTATCCCCTACTCCGTTGAGTTCGATTTCCACCTGTGATTTTGCATAAGCAAGGGCATCGTGAGCGGCACCGACTACCTGCGGGGTTGAGCGCATTGAGTAAGCATCCTGCACTTTGATTTTCAATTTACCTGTCTGGAGATCACTTCCGGCGATACATTTCATAATTGCACGGGCACTTCTGACAGCACCGTTAAATCCGCGAATTTTATGAAGCCGTTCGTCGTAAGGTTTTAAGTTAGCGAGGAGGGCTTCGAGGGTCATAGCCGCAGCAATTTCGGACTGCTTGAGCCAGCGGTTGATGTCATAAAGATGTATAGCGCTCATGGCGGTAAGGAGATTAGAGCCGTTAATAGTTGCGAGTCCGTCGCGAGCCTGAAGACCAGGGACAGGAATGCCGGCTTTTTCGAAGGCGGCTTTGCCGGGGAGTCTTTCCCCTTTGAAATAAGCTTCTCCCTCTCCCATCATCAGGAGTGCGACCTGAGACATAGGAGCGAGATCGCCACAAGCTCCCACTGACCCTTTTTGACATACAACAGGAGTAACTCCTTTGTTAAGCATCTCAAGAAGAGTAAGAGTGATTTCGGGGCGGCAACCTGAATTGCCGTGGGCGTGAACGTTAATTCTGCCAACCATGGCACCGCGAACGTATTCAACGGGGGCGGGATCTCCAATGCCGGCGGAATGATTATAAATTAAATATTTCTGAAATTCTTTTACCTGTTCATCGTTGAGGACAACTTCGGAAAATTCGCCTATTCCCGTATTCACGCCATACATAATTTCGTGTGCCCGGATTTTTTCTTCAAGCATGGCACGACACTTTTTAATTCGTTCGAGAGCATCGGGATGGAGTTCAACTTTTTCGCCATATCTGGCAACTTTTACTAAATTTTCAATGGTCAGACCCTGACCTGATAAGATTAATGACATTACTACGCTCCAATTTGTTCTAAAAAATCGTAATCAAATTTAAGTAATTAATTAATAACCGAGAAATGAAATACGACCAAAACAGAAGATAAAAAAATTAAATGTTGGTTTTTCGGAGATTTTCAATTATTTTTCCGTATTAATTAGCGGAGTTATTTTCAGGAAAATGCAAGAAAAATACTTTTCGGACAAGACGGCAAGGACCTTCGTAGTTATTATGGGGGTTGCACTGATAGGTTTTCTTTTAAGAGAGATGCAATATATATTCATCCCTTTCACGGTAGCATATTTCCTTTTCTTTCTTTTTGCACCACTGAATGGTTTTTTAAGGAAAATGAAAATACCCCTTGCAATAAACGTCATAATAGACCTGCTTATAATAGCCGGAGTTTTTTTCTGGGTTGGAAGATTCCTTGTTGACTCAATAATCCAATTTTCCCAATCGATTGATGTTTATTTCACAAGATTAAACGGCATAGTAAGGGAGATTTCAAAAGCTATCGGGATAAGTGATCCATACTTCAAATATTTTTCATTGCAAAGAATACTCGCAAAGATGGATTATAAGGAATTAGCCGGGGGAATAATATCCCAGACAGTTGACTTCATGGGTTCAGTGCTATTTGTTCTCTTTTTCTTTGTTTTTATTGAAGGAGGTCACAGCAGCATAATAAATGCAATCAGAAAAAGATATGTGGTAAAAAAAGAACAAAAAGAGAATATGGAGAATGAGCCTGCAGCAAAGTTATCCCAATCAAATACTCACCTGCAGGAAAAGAAGCAAACAATTATTGAAGAAGCGGTTGGTTCCACGTTCAAGAAAATAACGGAGCAAATTCAAAAATACATTATAACAAAGATCGCTATGAATTTGCTTGCGGGAGCACTGGTTACAGCAATTTGTTTTATTTTTAAAGTAGATTTCCCAATAATCTGGGGGGCATTTACTTTTGTTCTTAACTTTATACCCTCCATAGGAAGCGCAATCGCATTAATTTTTCCAACTTTAATGGCACTAGTACAATATGAAGCATTAGGATACGGATTGCTGATCGCTGCAATAATTGCACTGATCCAGACACTTGTATTTAATATACTTGAACCTAAAATTATAGGTAAACGGTTAAACATGAACCCCATAATGATACTGCTTTCAGTATTAGTCTGGGGTTTTATCTGGGGGATAGTGGGAATGTTTTTAGCGGTTCCATTAACAGCAATAATCAAAATAATTCTTGAGAATTCGGAATCCAAGGATTCGGTTTTTATTTCTGATCTAATGAGTCAGGGGCAGTAGATATAAACAATAATGGAATAAGAAGATGAAATTGTTTGCCGGACTCCTGATAGTATTGGTTGCGATACTTGCATACAGCTGCAACGAAGAAACTGAAATTCAAAACGGAGGAGAGAGAGAATTACTTCCGTTAAAAATTGGGAACAGATGGAATTATGAGACGGTTTCTGCCACGAATGAGATTTCGTATCACTATAATGAAGTAAGGGGAGATACGGTGTTAGTTCCGATTCAGAACCCCAACGAGAGGTGGTATATTCTGGGTTATGATGAGGAGATAAATTCATATTGCATAAACAAGAGTGACGGATTATGGTTTCTTTCGGAAAGCGGGATTCCGATATTGTATTACAAGAATCCGGCAGTTGATTCAGATGAGTACATAACTTCGGACAGTACACATATAAGAATAGTTTCCAACAATAAAATTATCACCGTAAAAGGGGGAAGTTTTTCGTGTATTCATTACGACACTTACAATAAATATTATGCATTTGACGAATACTGGGCTCCCGGTGTGGGACTGGTACATCTGACTAAATACCAACTCAACACGAAAAAGCAGATAGTCGTGGAAAGAACGGAATTAATTTCTTATACATTAAAGTAAAAAAAAGCCGGGAACATATACCGGCCAACACAACATATCAATAAGAGGGAGAGAATTTATTAAAATATAAAAGTCACACCAACTCTATAAGTATCTACCATAACCGGTGAAGCAGAGTCAAAGGGCCAGTTCATTTTTTCTTTTCTTAATTCATACATGGCAAAAGAAAGTCCGTTTTTAAGAAGGAAACTCACAACCGGTGCAGCAGCCGGAGTAGAAGAGAGGACATTCCTAACGAAAGAATCGACAAGTCCTTGTCCCGCAGCTTCAATAAGAAGGCTACCGGCAGCTTTCCAGAAAAGCACACGAGAATAAATTGCAGATCGTTCAACACCTGCTTCTACTTCAATTAAGGGGATAGGACGGATTTTTATTCCACCCGCAGAAAGAGTTCCGAAATGAAAATCATCTTTGAATAAACTGATCATTTCCCTATCGGCGAGGTTAATTATAGTATCATCGACAGTAATCTTCGACCAATTCATTCCCCACGTATTATACAGAATCACAGATGAATTACCGAATTTATATCCATATCCGTCTTCCCAACCAAACCCGAAACGCCACATTTCAGCGTTAATCTCGTTGGCTTTTTCCTCAAGTCCTAATTTATATGACAAATTTGAAAGAGACGCATAATTAAACTGATGTTTAATAATATAGTCCGATCTAAAGGTTTTCTTTTCTTTTGTGTAACCCAATCTAAGTTCTCCCAAACCGTTGTCTGAAACAGGGGTTACAAGGTCTTTCAGTGAGTACTTCGACAATCCATAGCTCAAATTAATTGTCGGGTGTTCAAACCCTGAAAATGAGAATTGCCAATCCCAGTCCGAATCCCAATCCCAGCCATGATCTTTATAGGCTTCCTTGTCCCAGTTATGAGACCAGGAGGAATCTGTATCCTGTGCTGATGTCTGATGAGAACTAAAAAACAGAAGCAGTAAAATAAATGATACAATTGAATATTTTATTTTCACAATGACTCCAAGTAATTTCTAAATAAATAAAATCGACACTGTAAAATTAACTCAAGTTAATAATATGATGCCTAAATTAGTGACAAACGGTAATTTTCAATTATGAACAAAAAGATAAGGATTAAGGGTGGCTCGGAAAGCGAATATATATTAAATAGCCCGTAACAGAAAATATAAAAGATTAGCAGGCAAGAAATCCGAATGAGGTTACCCGAAAAATGCAGTATTTTTGCATTTTATTAATAGTCAATTATAAATAAATTGTAAGATTAAAAAAAAAGATTTATGGATTAACCAGATGAAAAAAATTTCCGTTTTATTACTTATTATTTGCCTGACCCAAATATCCTATGCGCAACTTATAATGGGGATAAAGAGTTATACCGACAAGAAAAAAGTAAGGGAAGCTCTTATTACCGGGGGTATATTCTGGTCAGCAACAGAGGGGGGGCTTTTTTCATTTAATCCTGCTGATTCGTCATACGTCACTTATACGAAAGCAGACGGATTATCCGATGCTTCACTGACCACAATTGCACTTGACAATAACAACAAACTTTGGGTGGGAACACCTTCGGGAATAATTAATGTAATCAATCCTGTTACAAAGTCGATAAAAAGAATTCTAGACATTTACAATGCCAGCCAGACACAAAAACAAATAAACTCACTTGTCACGAAAGGAGATACGATCCTAGCAAGCACTGACTTTGGGCTTTCATTAATCAACCGAGCCGATTATTCATTCATAGACACATACTTTAAATTCGGAAATTTTGCATCGAATACCAGAGTAAACGGAGCGTTTTTCGATGGACGATTTTATGTGGCCACCGAAGCCGGGATTGCCATTCAGAAACAGGGGGCAACAAATCTCATTGCGCCAGAATCATGGGAAAATTATACGACTGCTTCGGGGCTGGCATCAAACAACATATACAAAGTCGGGAAATATGAAAACTCAATAATAGCCTCATCCAGCCGCGGGATTTCCAAACTTACCGGCAATAACTGGACATCATTCCTTAGTCTTCTTGACAACATCAATATAAAAGATTTTATGGTTTCGGGCGATTCTCTGCTTGTGCTAACAAGTTATTCGCTGTTAATTATTAGAAACGAGTCCATTATAAGAGAAATATTAGGCGTTGAACAAGTTAATAAAATCACAGGAGTTACAGGGAACAACATTTTCATATCCACCAATCAAGGTTTGTGTGAAGTCAGTTCAATTTCAAACAAAAAGTACTATTTTCCAAACAGTCCAACAACAAATTCATTTTTATCATTAACAAGTGATAGAAAAGGGAATCTTTGGGTTGCTACGGGAAAGGATTTGAACGGAAGCGGATTTTATAAATTATCGAATGATGTTTGGGAAAACTATATTGCATTCAATTATCCGATTATGCTGAATAATGATTACTATAAAGTTTACGGTGCAGACAATGAGATATTTTTTTGCAATTGGGGAAGGGGTTTTTTAAGGTTATCTGAAAACAACATGATTAATTACTATACCACAAATACACCATTGAGAGGGACCCTACAGGATCCGACATTTCTTGTAATTGGCGGAATTGCGAAGGACAGCAGAAACAATATTTGGGTGCTGAACTACGACGCAGCAGATAGAAAGGTGCTTGCCGCCTTAACACCAGACAGCACATGGTACACTTATGAGAATCCTATTGCACCAACTATTAATCAATATTTGGGAATCACAACAGATCAATACGATACAAAGTGGTTCTATTCACTTGATCCCAACAGAATGGGTTTGTTTTATTATAATGAAAACAAGACGTTCACAAATCTCAGCGACGATAAGTACGGTTTTCTTAACTCCAACAGTGGATTGAACAGCAATTCTGTTTCGGCACTTCTGGTTGACAAGCGGGGTGATTTGTGGATAGGAACGAACCTTGGAGTTAATGTTATAAGCAATGTTAATGCGGTTTTAGGGAGCGGACAAAATCCTAATTTTAAGATTTCCTCCCTCTACTCATTACGGCAACAATCCATCAATACTATTGCAGTAGATGCAGTCAATCAAAAGTGGGTAGGAACAAATCAAGGGCTGTTTATAATGAATCCTGACGGAACGAATTTAATAGCGGTTTATGATTCCAAAAACAGTCCGATTCCGAATGATCAGATAAAAAGCGTCACCTTTGATGAGACGAAAGGAATAGCATATGTGGGAACTGATGGGGGACTGACAGCATTTCTAACTGCTGCTAAAAGGCCTGCGGATACATTTACGGAGTTAGAGATAAGTCCAAGTCCATTAATAATTCCCGGAAATGGAACCAACCTAAAAATATCAGGGCTCGTAAAAGATGCAAGTATTATGATTCTGACCGCAGCCGGGAGACATGTAAGAACAATAACCACGCTTGGCGGACTCGAAGGATTTTGGGACGGAAGGGATGAAGGAGGGGAATATGTTAATTCAGGGGTTTATATAATAGTAGCATATAACGAAAAAGGAAACAACCTAAAAACAGGAAAGATAGCAGTAATAAGGAAATAATGAGGCATGGTTGATCTGGTTAATGTATCCCTGCAATTTGGAGGACGCTATCTCTTCCGGGACATAAGTTATAAAATAAACGCGGGGGAGCGGATTGCACTGGTGGGGGCAAACGGAGCAGGAAAAACATCCCTATTAAGATTAATATCCGGAGAAAATCATCCTGAAGACGGAAATATTTTCCTGCAAAAAAACATTAATATAGGCTACTTACCCCAGGAAAACGTAATCCACAGAGGTAATACAATAATAAAAGAAGCCGAATCTGCATTAACCAGCATAGTCAATCTCCAGGGAAAGGAAAAAGAACTCACTACACTTTTGGCTCTGTGCAAAACAGATTCCGAAAGAGATGATTTGGTCAATCAACTTGGTGAAGTGCATCACAGACTTGAAGAACTAGGATCTTTTTCGGCGTTATCTGAAGTTGAACGAATATTAAACGGACTGGGTTTTTCGGAAGAGGATTTCGAAAGACTAACGGATGAGTTCTCAGGCGGATGGCAAATGAGAATCGCACTCGCAAAGATATTAATATCGCAGAACGATTTATTGCTTCTTGATGAACCCACCAACCATCTCGACCTTGATTCTCTTGAATGGCTTATTTCCTTTTTGAATCAATATAAGGGAGGACTACTCATCGTATCCCACGACAAGCATTTTGTAAACTCAGTAACGAACAAAACGCTTGAGATATCCGCGGGAAAATTTTTTTCATATAAAGGAAAGTATGAAGATTATATTAAATGGAAGCAAGCGCGAGAAGAACTTGCAGAAAAACAATATATTCAGCAGCAGAAAAAAATAAAAGATACCGAGAAGTTCATTGAGCGATTCAGATATAAAGCGACAAAAGCAAGACAAGTACAGAGCAGAATTAAACAGCTTGAAAAGATAGAATTAGTTGAGCTGCCGGAGAGTATTGAGGGGATAAATCTGCGCTTCCCAGAGCCACCCTTAAGCGGCGTAATAAACGTAGAGCTGGAAAGAATAAAGAAATCATACGGGAGTAATGTTATCTTTGAAGATATGTCATTCACCGTGGAACGTGGAGATAAAATAGCTTTCGTGGGTCCTAATGGTGCCGGAAAAACAACATTAGCGAAAATTATAGCCGGCGAATTAAATTTTGAGTCGGGGACAAAAAAGCCGGGTTATAACACATCCATTGCATATTACGCCCAGGATGTAGCGGATAATCTAAACCCCGAACTAGACATACTGGAAACAGTTGAAACAGTTGCGGAGAACCAGACACTTGGACAGTTACGAGCTATTTTAGGTTGCTTTCTTTTTTCAGGAGATGACGTCTTTAAAAAAATCAAAGTCTTATCGGGAGGAGAAAAGAGCAGAGTTGCACTTTCAAAAATACTTTTAACAAAAGCAAATCTGATAATTCTTGATGAACCAACAAACCATCTTGATTACAATTCGAAACTAGTTTTACAGAATGCGCTTGTCAATTTCAAAGGTTCGTTAATACTGGTTTCACACGATATTGATTTTTTAACTCCTATCGTGAATAAAGTTGTGGAGATAAGAAAAGGGAGTTTAAAAACATTTCTTGGCGGTATAGAAGATTACCTTTATAAAAAAAGAGCAGAGGAAAATAAGCAAGACTCAACAAAAAAGGAAGCGATAAAAGAAAGCCAGCCAGCGGTTACAAAAAAAGAACAAAAAAGATTAGAAGCGGAGCTAAGACGGAGAAGATACGAATTAACAAAAGATCTGAAAAGCGAAGTGTCGCATGCCGAGCTACGAATAAGCAAACTCGAAAAACAACTAAAAGAAATTGAACTTGAGCTTACTAAAGAAGAAATTTACAGCAATCCTACTACTGCGAGAGAGAAAAACAACGAATATGCAGGAATAAAACAAGAGCTAAAAGGGGCTTATTCGGAATGGGAATCCCTTGCATCCAAATTAGAGAAGATCGAAAAAGAGTTGGCTCTATAAAATCTTTATACCCACTTGTAAATAATTATTTATTGCTCCGAGATATTCAAATTTAAGATAATACGAAGAAGTAAAATCCATAAATGCTCGGAATTCATGAGTTGGAACTCCGAATTCATCAAAAATAATTATATCCCCTTTTTTGAACTTATTATATAATCTTGTTAAAACAAACAAAGTTGAGGAGTAAAGATCGGCATCCATATGCAATACAAGGCGTTTTGAAAAGTCAATCTTGTCTATAACTTTTTCCAGTGAATCCTGAAAAAGACCCGGAACAAATTCACATCGAGAATCATTTACATCCGGGAAAATGCCTTTGGTATCATAATCCGGTTTTTTCATTACTCCGAAATCCTCGGGTAATCCTGTGAATGTATCAAAGCCGATAAATCTGGAATTCGGATTATTGTTTTTGGACACCCACCATTTGAATGAAATTCCATCGGCAACCCCGAACTCAAGAAATACAATTTCTTGGTCTAACTTCTCTTTATCAAAAAGATGCTGATGCAATTTGAATCTTTCCTCGTAATGAACTTTTGAGTTGTAGAAATCATCGTAGGGAAGGGGCCCATTCTCTTTTCTCCACTTGGAAAGACGCGATAAATATGCAAGGTTAATAAAAAAAGAAAAAAACGGGTTAAAAAGAATATGTAAATTAAATTTAAGAAACAACGCTTTAATTTTTCGGATAAAATAGAGTTTAATCAGCATAGTATATAATTGTTGAAAATAATGTTATTAAAGATGGAAATATAACTAAAAAACCGCTCTTTTAGAAATTAAACGCACTTGCTGAATTAAGGATTTAGCATATTATCACTTTAATAATATCATTTTTTTTGCGGAATTATATTCTCCAGTTAAAAGATTATAAAAATATATACCGCTTGGAAGATGTGTAGCGTTAAATTTTAACTCATAAGACCCTGCGAGAAAATAGCTATTAATCAGAGTTTCTACTTGCTCACCAATTGCGTTGAAAACCGACAGTTTAACGTTAGTATTTAAGGGAATTGTAAAACTAATAATGGTTTCGGGGTTGAAGGGATTTGGATAGTTCTGATTTAAAGTGAAATTTTCAATAACAGGGGTTACCTCTGCCAGATCAAGAGTTTCAATTGTTCCATCATAATTTACTTGTCTTAGTCTGTATACCAGTTTTTCTCCTGATTTAAAATTCTTAGGGCAATCCTGATATAAATAGCTATGCTTTTCTGTTGTTGTTCCATATCCGGGAACAAATGATAAGTTTGTCCATTGCCCCTCTATCAGTCTATCTATCCAAAATCCTAAATTATTTTTTTCCGTAATTGTTTCCCAAAGAAGCTCTACAGTTCCTGATATTATATTTGCCGAAAATGATATTAGTTCAACAGGAATATATGTGGACCCAACAGTATTTTTTAAGATAACTCCATCAAATCCCGAAATAATCCAATTCACGCTATCCGCATAATCAACAGAGTAAAGCCATTTAGAGTATTGAATATTTTCAGGATGCCATGTAATTCCCCCATCAGTTGTTCCAATGATAATCCCTTCATTCACATTTCCACCGACAGACCACCCCTTATCTCTGTCAAAAAAGGTCACACCATATAACCAATGATCAGTATTTGAATTCTGCCTATTCCAGTTTACTCCACCATTGTTAGTCTTAAAAATCCCGCCACTTGTCGTAACCAAATACCCGACATTTTCATCAAGAAAATCCACATCAGTAATAATAAAGTCATCAAATTGACCAGAGAGAGAAATTGGGTTCCAACTCTCCCCACTATCTGTTGATTTTAAGATAAGAGAATAGGCTTTAGAGAAGTCCCCCCCAATTATTAAAACATCTGTCGATGAAATAATCTCAACTTTTCTCAAAGAAGTTAAAGTTCCAGAATTTTTGAGTGTCCAGGAAAGACCTCCATTCGTTGATTTGAGAATCTTACCATTTCTTCCAACCGTAATTCCATATTCAAGGTTTTTAAATTCTACATCTAGTAAATCATCAGTAATACCAGATGGAATAATTTCCCATGATTGAAAATTTCCAGAAGATTTTAATATGGTTCCATTAGCACCAACGATCCAAGCAATCGTATCAACTAGGCTAATACCATTCAGTTCTTGCGAAATATTGCTTTCCCGGTTTAACCAAGATTGTCCCATATCCGAAGAATATAATATTGTTCCAAGTCCACCACATGATAATCCTATGCCTTCCGGGGTCATAGTTACTCCATTAAGTTGAACTGTTGTTCCGGAATTTTGCGGTGCCCATATGTTTCCAGCATTAGTAGTTTTAAATATTTTACCATTAGAGCCAACAATCAAGCCAATATTGTTACTAAAAAAATCTATACTCAACAACCACTCAGACGAAAGGTCTTCCTTTTTTTTCCAAACTTCTCCTCCCGAATAACTTGACAGAAAAATTCCCGAGTCTATATTACCTCCAACAATAAAAGCGATTTTTTCCTCAATTACTTTTAATGAATAAAGCCATTGAAATGTATTTGTATATTGTTGCTGCCATGAAATTCCCCCATTAGATGTTTTTAAAACAAATCCATTAATCCCGATTGCAAAACCAATATTTAAATTGTAAAAATCAACAGCAAGAAGAGGTTTGCCATAAGATAATGAACTATTTTCCCAAGTTTCGCCACCGTCGACAGTTTTAAGAATAACTGAGATGGGACTTGAAAGTTCACCTCCAACAGCGAACCCGTTATTCGAATCTACAAAATCAATCCCTCTTAATGAATGCTCCGTTCCGGAATTTTTCCGGATCCAAGTACTACCACCGTCGGTACTTTTTAGAATACTTCCGTATCTACCAGTAATATAGCCGGTGTTTACATTCACAAATTTAATACAAGTAAGATCTGCGGTAGTACCAGAAGTTACAATTTGCCAACTGAAACCGTTGTTCGTACTCTTAATAATAATACCCCCATAACCAACAGCCCAATAAGTTCCTAAAACATTAGTGACAAAGGAAAACTCGTTAGTTATCCCAATAGTCGTAGAATTCCATGTAATTCCGCCATCTAATGTTGTTAAAACAGTCCCACCTGATCCAACAACACACATTCTATCAGAATCGATAATGGTTACCGAATTGAGAGTAGCGTTTGAGTTTGAGTTTAATTCAATCCATTGTGGGTAAATTAACTTAGAGAAAACAATAAAAAGGCAAATAAAAATATATGATATTTCAATAATATTCTGCCTTGGCAGAAAATTAAGATTTGGGTAACTCTTCATTTAATCACCTTAAAATAACTTTGCTAAATAAATATATGTATTCCCTTATAAAAAAAAGCCTTTTTTGATTTATTCTGGTCAGATTTTAATTTCCAAGAATTCTTCGGCAAGGGGGATGCCTCCGAAAATGGCAGCATTATCACCAAGTCTGGTTGCCGCCAGGATTGTATTCGCAGCAGTTGATTTCAAAGAAAATTTATCAAACGATTCTTTTATTAAAGGGAGGATGAATTTTTCATTCGCCTCGACGAGTCCCCCACCCAATACAATTGTATCGAAGTTTAGTAAATTGTTAACGCTGGCGAGCATCATTCCGATAACTTTAGCGGCAGAAGTTGTATGTTTAATTGCAATTTTATCCCCTTCGGCAATTGCGTTTGCCAGTGCCTTGCTTTTGATTTGTTCCTTTGCTTCAACAATTTTTGAAAGTTTGCTTTTTTTCCCGCTCTTAATTTCCCTCACGATGTTGTTGACTATTGCCGTCCTGCTTGCTATTGCTTCAAAACATCCCTTTTGTCCACATCCGCAGACCGGACCATTTTTATCAACCAGAATATGTCCCATCTCTCCGGCAAAAAATGAAGAACCGCGATATAACTTTCCGTCAAATACCAGCCCACCTCCGATTCCGGTACCTACAAACACCACCAGCATATTTTTTACTGTTTTACTAAATTCAAATTTATGAATACCAAGCGCAGCAAGATTAACATCATTTTCAATCAAGACCGGAAACGGTATCTGTTTTCCGAGTTCTTCTTTAATATTATAGTTCCTAATATTAAGATTGGGAGCAATGCCAATAATTCCCGTATGAGGATTCACAGAACCGGGAATTCCAAGACAAACTGCTTTTACGGAAGTCTCATTAACACCCGATGAAGCAAGGAGTTCCTTAATGGTAGCGGCGCACAGAGTAGCATAGTCCCCCTTTAAGGATTTATCCTTCGTTGATTTTTTT
Organism: Ignavibacteriales bacterium; assembly: GCA_012517155.1. Taxonomy (GTDB): domain Bacteria; phylum Bacteroidota; class Ignavibacteria; order Ignavibacteriales; family Ignavibacteriaceae; genus JAAYVN01. The sequence goes on from JAAYVN010000112.1 coordinate 13,092, forward strand.
ACACTCATTAGAATCCCCTCTCCGGAGTTTACTAATGAAGCAAGAATTTTAGTTCCGCCCAGATCGATGCTAATTATATATTTTTGAGGGATAGCCGAGTCTTCCATTTAAGCCTCCTTAAACCATTTGATTATTGCCGTTAAAAAAAGTATCTTTATTAATTAAATAGGAATTAAAACAGACTAAACAAATGAGCAACACAATTTCTGTAAAGCCGTTAAAGAAATTCGGTCAAAACTACTTACAAGATAAGAATATTTTAATAAAAATTGCGAATGAATTTAATCCCACAGCGGGAGAAAACATTATAGAAATCGGACCGGGAACCGGTAACTTAACAGAAATCCTATTCTCGAGAGTTGAGGAACTTACCGGTGTTGAAGTTGATACAAGGGTTGCCGATGAACTAGAACAAAGATTTCCCGGATTGACTCTTATCCGGGAAAACATTCTTAAAACAGATTTTGAATCATTAAGAAAACATAAAACAAAACCGGTCCGTGTGATAGGGAATATTCCATATTATCTAACATCTCCTATTCTTTTTCATCTTTTAACGTATAAAGAGACCGTTTCCGATGCGGTCCTGCTAATGCAACTGGAAGTTGCCGAAAGACTTATTTCTGTTCCGGGATCAAAGTCGTACGGAATACTCTCAGCTATTTTCAATGCCTTTTCGGACATAACTCTTTGTTTCAAAGTATCCCCAAATGTTTTTTATCCAAAACCCAAAGTCTATTCTGCCGTTATTCATATAAATTTTATTAAAAAGTATGAAATTGAGAATGAAGATCTATATATTAAAACGGTAAAGGGGGTATTTGGGACAAGAAGAAAAACAATTAAAAATGCATTGAAAAATAGTATATTTAGGGAAACAAATTTTTCAAATTGTCCAATTGACCTGAAACAGCGGGCGGAGCAGCTAACAATTCCGGAATTGATCCGATTATCCAATTTTTTAAGCTCCAGCCCGAAAAAATAAATGAGTAACTTTATACACTATGAATTTTCTTAAAAGATACTCCGCTATGTGGAGCCCTATTGATCTGATCGTGATTGTTTTTTATTCATTCCTGACAGTCCTTAATATAATTTTTGCATACAAACTTCCGTACTGGCACATATTTATATCAATAAATATTTTTATAGTTGTGTATGTTATTCTTATAGCATATTTTGAAAAAGAGAAACCGGGAAAGACAATAAAGGCATTTCATTACTGGTATCTTCCCCCGCTTATACTATTAACATTCAAAGAACTCTACTTTATGATCAAACCAATCAGGGAGGCAGATTACGACCAATTACTAATAGCGGCAGACAGGTGGATTTTCGGCAGCGCTGATCCTACGCATCTATTTATGAAAATTGCAAATCCCGTTTTGACAGAGATATTACAAATAGCCTACACATCATTTTTCTTCCTGCCTATGTTTTTAGCAGTATCTTTTTATCTTCAGAAACGATATATAGAGTTCGAGTACTCGGTTTATGCAGTTGTGTTTGGTTTTTTCCTATCATATATAGGATATTTTATGCTCCCCGGAGTTGGACCACGATTCACGCTGCATGATTTTGCATTACTTGAACAAGAACTTCCCGGATTATTTTTCACGCCATTCTTCAGAGGGGTTATTAATGCAGGGGGTTCAGTTTTTCCCTGGACTCCGGATCCAACTGAGTTTGTGCAGAGAGATGTTTTCCCCAGCGGGCATACAATGATGACTTTAATTGTTATGTATCTCTCCGTAAAGTACCGGTCAAAAATAAAATGGTTTTTGTGTATAATGGGAACGTTACTTATCATTTCCACTGTTTACTTAAGATACCACTATGTTATTGACCTGATTGGGGGATTTATTTTTATGCTGATGTCGGTCCCGCTCGGGAAATATCTGTTCAATTACTGGAACAGCAAGCATAAAAGAGAATTAATAAGCTGATATTATGACAGAAAATAAAACTGATAATAAAGAGCGTCCGAAAAAAATCAGAAGGATTTTCGAATCGATTGCTTTCCGGTATGATTTGTTAAATCATCTTTTAAGTTTTGGACTGGACTTTTACTGGCGAAAAAAAGCGTTGAAACTGACGGGTGTTGGAAAGGAGACAATACTACTTGACATTGCCTGCGGAACAGGGGACTTTGCAGCGGAAGCCCGAAAGCAGGGAGTCCGGCAAATTATAGGGGCGGATTTTTCTTTCAATATGCTTAAGTTATTCAACGAAAAATCGGATTGGATAAAAGGGAAGAATTTTCAGACAGTTGCGGAGTTCATCCCGCTTAAAGATGAGACGGTAACAAATATAACGGTTGCATTCGGAGTAAGGAATTTTTACAATATACCTGCTGCATTCAAGAATTTCAATCGGGTGTTAAAGAAAAACGGAAAAGTAACCATCCTTGAATTCAGACTTCCGGAGAAGCGTTTTCTTAAGTTTGTTTACAACTCCTATTTCAAATATATACTACCGGCAGTGGGGGGATTCATATCAAGGGATTACGAAGCATATAAATACTTACCGGAATCGGTAGAGGAATTTGACAAAAAAATGAATCTCGTGGAACTGCTGAGGGAGGCGGAATTTGGGGAAATTAAGCGTTATAGCATGACTTTTGGGATTGTTCAGGTTGTTACAGGGCACAAACCTTAAAAAAAAGTGTATTCGCAAGGGTAAAACTTAAAAATCAGTTTTGATATTAATAACTTTTTATTTAATTTTTAGTTACATAAATGTTTTTTTGCTAAATATTACGAGTAATTCAGTTTTTGAGTGTGGTTTCTTACACTTTCCGTTGTTTTTTGTAGTGCCGGGTTCAGAAAAAAAGTTGATATAAAATAATTATTTCATTCTGAAATTAAGAGGTTAATAATATGAGTAATGCCATTGGAAAAATAGTCAAAATACAAGGTCCCATTGTGGACGTAAGGTTCGATGACGAGAAGAAACTTCCAAGTATATACGACGTTCTTGAAGTGGTCACCGATGAACAAAACAATTTAACCTTGAAGCTTGAAGTTCATGCTCATCTTGGTGACAATTATGTCAGAACGATTGCTTTAGGAACAACAAGAGGACTAAAAAGAAATCTTGAAGTATCCCACGATAACCAGCCGATAAGCGTTCCCGTTGGCGTTACAATACTGGGGAAATTATTTGACGTTTTAGGAAATCAATTAGCCGGAAAACCTGTTGACCTTGCAAATGTTCCAAGGGAAAAAATAATTTCCGAACCCCCCAAGCTAAAAGATCTTAAACCAGAGCTTGAGATCCTGCTTACCCAGATTAAAGTGATTGATTTACTGGCCCCAATGCCCCGCGGAGGAAAAATCGGTTTCTTTGGTGGTGCCGGTGTTGGAAAAACGACCTTTATACAAGAGCTCATGAACAACCTGACAGTTAAAGCCGAAAAAATTAGCAACCGAGATGTTTACTCTATCTTTGCCGGAATTGGTGAACGAAGCCGTGAGGGGAACGAATTATGGGAGGATTTCAAGGATACAGGAGAATTACTTGAAAAGACTGGTTTTGTTTTTGGCCAGATGAACGAGTCACCCGGAATCCGATTCAGAGCTGCAAATGCCGCAATCACAATGTGTGAAAAATTGCGAGAAGAAGGAAACGATATAGTCCTGTTTATAGACAACATATTCCGATTTGTTCAGGCAGGAGCCGAAGTTTCAACCCTACTCGGGAAAATGCCTTCGGAAGTTGGCTACCAACCAACGCTAGAAATGGAGATCGGTGATGTTGAGGAAAGAATATCCTCAACAGAAAAGGGGAGTATTACTGCTATCCAAGCGGTATATGTTCCAGCCGATGATATAACAGATCCTGCACCGGCTTCAATTTTCTCTCACCTTGATTCATATCTGGTAATGACGCGCGAGTTATTTGAGAAAGCCCATTACCCGGCCGTTGATCCGCTTGAATCTTCATCGAAATTCCTTGATGATGATATTATTACTAAAAACACACGAACTCTGCTGGCCAATGAAAACCTATCAGAAAAGATCAAAAAGGCTAGTGAAGAGTTTGGTGAAACCGCTCTTAAGAATCTATTGAACGCACACAGAAAAATCGCCGCAAAAGTAAGAGAAATATTAACTGACTTTAAAGAAGTAGATAAAAAGTCTAAACTGCTTGGAGTGGAAGAACTTTCAGATACAGAAAAAGAGACCCGCGAAAGAGCCCTTCGCATTCTTAATTTCCTAACTCAGCCATTCAAGATTGATTGTCTCGTTCCGCTTTGGGAAACCTTGTTCGGTTTCCTTTTCATTTGTTATTGCGACAAAGAAGCGCTAGTTGAAATAACGGCAGATGAATTCAAAAGCAAGGGGACGATTATGGAAATCAATGGATTTGCTGAAAAATTCGGAAAGAACAGAAAAGACCTTTTGGAAAAATTATTTAGCAAAATATAAAAATTTATGGATTCATTAAGCCTGAAAATATATAATTTCCGGTCGCTCTCGAATTCTGAATTTTCTGTTTCAGAGAATGGCAACAAATTAAGAAGCATCCTCATCAGGCCAAGCAGCGGAGGAAATCCCGAGGACAGCTTTGAGATCCTCCCCGAACACACTCCTGGAATTTTTTCCATTCCGGCAGGATACGCTCTTGAGCTCAGATACTCTGAAGAAGGGGAAGCTGCTTTCAAGTACAATGAGGCTGACACGAGGGAAATCAACCTTGAAGAAAAAGGTATGATGTTCGTCTCAAATGATGGGAACAATACACTGGTACAAATAAATAAGTTTTTAAATGAGATAAACCTGGAGTCATAATGTCATTAGGATTTGAACCAACCCCGACATTGTTGTTAATTTTACCTATTCTCCTGCTAATCATAGCAGCTGCACTTGATTTCTTTCTTAAAAAAGGGAAAGGACCTAAGAGCATCAAGGAGGTATCTTCACTGGTAAATGACCACAACAATCTATATAAGGATTTTGATCTCTCGTTTGCTGATACAATTGAACAAAAACTCAATGCCCTAATAAGCCAAGTAACAGGAGGAGCAGGAGTAACAGGTTTGGATGCCTTAAGAGAAGCAAAAGAATTTTACGATTCAAGAATACGTGACATTTCTGCTTACGCCAGAAGTCCAAAAGCTTTTGGAGGATACAGACCGGCTGAAAACAAACAACCAAATGATATAATTGGAACTTATGAATCCAAGATCAAACAAGCCATAACACAGCTTTCCAAAGTCGAAGATAAGCTGGATACTAAAGAGGCTGAAAAAAAACAGGAAGCTACAAAAGCCAGTATCGAAGGAATCAAGGAAGATATCTCAAAAGTTGCCGCACAATTAAAGAATATTATAACTTTTGAAAAAGAAAAATTCCCAGAGATTGAGGAAGCATTAAAGCAAGGGGGAGGAGAAGCCGAACAAGAAAGTATTATTCCATTAATACCCGCAGCGTTGGGAATTTTAATCGGACTATACGTAATTGTAACCAGACCCGGACTTGTTTTCTGGTTTCTATAATCATTAATAACCGGAGCAAAGATGAAAGCATTATCGGAATCACATAAAATGCAAATTGCCGATGCCTTTTGCAAGACCCTGGTGAGGGTGCTTACAAAGGATGAAAGCGGGAACGAACAGATCTCCGATGAAGATAAGAACAAAGTTTTTGATGACCTGGAGAATCTCAAGATATTCACTAACGGTCAAAAGTGGCAGGAACTCCTTACATATCTTAAATCGATAGAGCATCTGCCAAAAGAGAAAAAGAGAGTATCAGAAGGAATAAAAGAAATTATAAGAAACGGGCTTCGATCTGAACTCGTAAAAGACTGGGTATTGCTTCACTTGAAGGAGGATTTCCTTAATGTTCTAGAAATCTCCCTTCGCAGATTTAATAATTATGTTCTTCCCATCACTATAGAAGTCCCAAACTTTGTTAATCTAGACACCAGTTGTACAATTGTCAGATATGAAGGAAACCGAAGGGATGTGATGAGACGAAGGATTCTTGAGAGAAAAGAGCATGTCTTCAAGACGACGAATAAAATAGTTTTAATAAAATATGATATTATTGAATATCCCAAAGACGTTCCGGAAAAGCTGGTGATTAATCAGACAGAAAATTTCGAGTCTTTGACTATTAATCCATTCCCCAACTATGTTGCTTAATTAAGTTTAATAGGAGTAAAAATATGAGTTCATTAGAAAAAGCCTGGGATCTAGAAAGTCAACGAATATTTATCCGCACTCCCGATGATGCCGGACGCGTATTGAGTTTTGCAGATGGCGTTGCAACCGTGAGCGGACTATATGATGTCCGAATAGGCGAGAAATTAATATTCGAGGATTCATACAATCATGCTGTTGATGAGGAAGGACCGGATGAACCCGAAATATTCGGAGTTGTGGAGGACGTTGATGAGTTTTCCGTTAAGTGTCTTGTCTTTGGGGAGGAGCGTTTTGTAAAACAGGGAGACAGAGTCAGGAGTGACAAACGGGAACTTAAGATTCCCGTAACTGCAGACCTACTAGGCAAAGTGATTGATCCATTCTGCCGCGTAATGCCGGTTGAAAAAAACGACGAGGGAAAGGCAAAATGGTTCAAAGAAAAAGTTGATACTACTCCAAAGGGGAAACCGAAAATCGTTCAATCTGTTGCCGATGAAATTCTTCAGCTACCAATAGAAAGGACAGCCCCCAGTATAACAGACAGAGCGCAAATCAGCGATCCAATGGTTACAGGTGTTAAAGCGATTGATTCAATGCTGCCAATTGGTAAGGGGCAAAGAATGCTACTAATCGGCGACCGTTCAACAGGTAAGACTGCTTTAGCAGTAGATATGATAATTAATCAGGCAAAGATCAACAAAGAACTTAACCAGGATAATCCTTCCTTTGAAAGCCACCATAAAGATACGGTTTATTGTATTTACGTAGCAATTGGGAAAAAAGTTTCTGAGATAAAGCAGCTTTACAATCAACTCGCAAGCAAGGAGAAGGGGGACGTGAATGCGATGAATTACACAATAATTATTGCAGCCACAGCAAATGATCCTGCACCGCTTCTTTATGCAGCACCCTTCTCAGGTTGTACGATCGGTGAATTTTTCAGAGATATGGGAAAAAACGCTCTTATTATTTACGATGACCTGACAAAGCATGCAAATGCATACCGACAGATATCATTACTTCTAAAACGACCTCCGGGCCGCGAAGCCTATCCCGGAGACATCTTCTATCTCCATTCAAGACTTTTGGAGAGGGCAGCCAAAATCAATGATAAACATACAGAAGTTTACGTTGACCACGTTATAAAACCAGACTATGGCGATTTCTATAATAAAGGCCAATACAAAATAAAGGGAAACGGAAGTTTAACTGCCATTCCGATGGTGGAAACAAAATTGAACGACTATTCTTCGTATATCTCAACGAATATTATTTCAATAACGGACGGACAGATATTCTTAAGCGAGGATCTCAAGAATCAGGGTATTATGCCGGCTGTTAATGTAGGACTTTCCGTTTCGCGTGTTGGCGGGAAAGCTCAATATCCGTGGATGCAGTTTGTTTCAAAGGATGTACGTGAAATTATGGCTGAATTCCGGGAGAAAGAGAAATACAAAGCATACAATCCCGATCCTTCCGAGGAGGACAGACGAATTCTTGACAGAGGTGAAAGGTTTGTTCACTTCTTTAAGCAGAAACAGTATAACCCCGTGGACCCAAAGAGAGAAGTACTCGGGTTAATTGCACTGAAAGCGGGGTTTTTTGACCTGGTAAAGAACACACTAGAATGTATCGCCAATTATGAGGAATATTTATGGAAAGAAGCTAATAAACAAATCCTCAAATTGATTGATAACTTTGATAATCAAGGAGTTAAAATAACACCCGAGGATGTAAGTACGCTAATAGATTTCTTTGATAAGGCCGAAACAGCCTATCTGGAATCGAAATTAAAAGACGAATTCTACGCAAACAAGCTAAAGACAAAAAAGGAAGCTAACATTGATTATACAAAAGTTGATTTACAACTTAAGAATATCTCCCGCGAATCGACCAGAGTATGCAAAATGATTGAATCAGCCAGAGAAGGTCTAAAAAAGAAATAAGTAAAAATATTTTTTTACCGAAAGAGAACTGAATATGAACACCAGAGAAGTCCTTAACGACATACAAAACTATAAGGTCTTTGAAAGCCTCGTGGAGACAATGCGTACAATTGGCAGCAGTCTTTATCCACGCCTTGATAAGAAATTAATTCCGGTAAATGCCAATCTTAATTCTCTTAAGGCAGGCATGAACTCAGTTAAGGAGTATTTGGTTGATAAAGAAATTCAATCTGACTTTGTTAAAAAGTTCTTTTCCGGGGAAGAAAAAGGAAAGGTTCTGATTGTTGTAATTGGCTCCAACAGGGCTTTCTGCGGGGATCTCAACAGAAAAATTGTAAAGAGTTCAAATGAATTAATTGATGAATACATAAATACCAGTCAGGATTACTCAATTATTTCGGTGGGGAAAAAACTTGCAAACAGTTTCAATCAATATAGTTCAAAACTTATTATAAATGAGGCATTTCCCGAAAAATCATTCAAATCAAACGATTACTCAGAATTGAGTGATTTACTGAATAAAATCATAAAAGAGGATTTTTCGAAGTTAACAATTGTATACACAAAAATTGATAAAGCCTCCGGAAACATAAAGACCGGGGTTGAGGTTACAGACTTAGCTCCGTATACAGATGAAAACGGGGTGCCTTCGCTATCAAAGAATGATTTTCTTCAGCGACCTTTCATTATCGAGCCAACGCCCGTTGAGGATACTATAAGTAATCTGATAGTTCAATATCTTTTTATCGCTTTACATGCATTTATGCTTCATTCTTTCACCAGCGAAAACTACCAGCGAATGAATGCAATGAATCAAGCTTCCACGTCAATAAAGGAAGTTATTATGACATCAACCAGAATGCTGGCAAAGGAAAGGAAACGAGTGATCACAAAGAACCTGATCGAGGTGATCTCTGCTTCAATCCAGGAGAAGGAACTGGAAAAGCAAATTCGCTGATCTCAAATATTTTTAAAATTCACAACCCCTGTAATTCGAAAACGAACGGATTGCAGGGGTTCTTTTTGCAACAAAGATAGACTAATTTTCACATAATGATAAAAGCCATTCTATTTGATCTTGACGGAGTAATAGTTGATTCTCTGTATTATCACTATCTCGCATGGGAGAAAATGTTTAATGACCGAGGCGGCAGCATTTCTCTTCAGTCGGTATATCTTCATGAAGGACGCAATTCGTTTGAGATACTTCCCCTTTTCTGCAAGGAAGCCGGTGTGGATATACCAAAAGAAGAACATACCGATTTCATTGAAGCAAAACGAGCTTATTACAGGGAAATCGCTCAACTGAAATATTATCCCAATGCCTTTGAAACAATTGCAGAGCTTAAGGCAAGGGGTTTTAAGCTCGCACTTGTGACTGCCAGCGCACGGAAGAATATGGAGAAGTCAGTTAATCCAGAGAGACAAAAATTATTCGATGTTATTGTGACCGGCACCGACATACCGAGGGCTAAGCCAAATCCGGATCCTTATTTAACCGCACAGAGAATGCTGGATGTAAGACCGGAAGAATGTGTTGTAATAGAGAATGCCCCGCTTGGAGTGGAATCTGCAAAGAATGCCGAAATGATTTGTGTCGGCGTAGAATCAACTCTTGGAAGAGAATATCTTCAACAGGCAGATTTTATTATTAATGAGATTAGTGAATTGATTGGATTCTTCCCGGTATTAAGAAGATGAAATCATGACGAGAGTTTACAAACCAATATGAAAAACAAAAAAGGCAGGTTCTCCCTGCCTTTTTTATTGTTAAAAGTACATTTTAGTCGGGAATGTGTTCAGTGCAGCCGCCGCAGGTTTTCTTGTCCTTCGACTTAACTTTATCTTTGTCACATCCTTCTTTTGTTGTCACCTTCTCTTTTTTTGTGGTATTCTTCTTTGGTTCGTCAGTTTTTTTGGTTTTTGGATCGTCTTTATCAGCAACCAATACTACAGGGATTGAAGTATCATCCGGAACGTCACAGAACACGGTACTTTTCTCTGTGTCCTTTACAACTTTTACTTCAGGAGATTTCATCTGAGCATACGCAAAGATGTTAACCGCAAAAAGCGCAACAATTAAGATAGTGATTTTTTTCATTTAGTGTCCTCTTTTGTGAATAAATAAGTTAAAAAGTATTTGTCAATATATAAATTTCTCAAATAAACTCAAATGCTTCTTTTTTTACCCATCCGCTTTTACCATCCTCAAGGCGGAGCCGGTACCAGTTTTCGACTTTATCAACTATGCTGACTTTCAAACCCTCGTGGATTATAAACGCATCAACGCTTTCCTTATCCGGTGAGGATTTTACAATCACCGATGATTCCATAACAACCGCATATTTCGATGAATTTTCCACACTGACTCTTGAAATCAATATTCCCGCATTCAGAAGCAAGAGGATAATGACCACAATTCCGGCGAAAAACGAAATTTTACTTACTTGAAGATCGTGAGACAGGAAAAAGAAACCGATACAAGCAAGTAACAGCAAAAAAAGAACGTAAAGAAGGAGAGTCCACCCAGTAATTGAGAAAAGTGCAGTGGCTGACTCCCACCATTGGAACAAAAATATTCCCGGTAAAGTTTCGATTTTATCGGTTGTTCTTGAAATTGCAAAAGCGAGATTATGACTCAAGTCCTCATCTCCGGGATCGAGTCTTATCCCCCTCTCATAAAACAGAATAGCCTTTCCAATTTTCCCTAGTCTGAAATAAGAGTTGCCGGTATTAAGATACAGCGCAGGAGACTCCAATCCCCTATCGAGGATCTGCTGATACTGTTCAACCGCTTTTTCATATTGCTTCAATTTGTAATACTCATTACCGGATTTGAAGAGATGTTCAACATCCGCGGCCATAAGGTTGTGTGATAAAAATCCCAGAAATAAAAACAGAAGAAACCTACTCATTTCTCTCTTCCTTTCCGGGACAATTCTTCCTCGAGTGAGACAATAATGTCGCTTGTGTTGTTGTACATTTCCTGCATAGCCGAACTTTTTTCAAATCCGGGTGAGAAGCGAATGAATTCACAAGTTTCCAATGTTTTTCTCACCTTTTCTACGAGTTGCTCATCTAGCCGAATCTGTTCAAGTTTAAGAACCGCTGTGTCAACTGCCAACTCGGATTTTTGAATACCCAGTTTATCCTCAATATACCCGAAAAGCGCAAGGGAAATTTCCGAATAAAACTTTTCCGACTCCAACTCCTTTTGATGAAGCGCAGCTTTCTTCAGCCGAGCTTTTGCCATTTTCCGCGCCTTAAGATTTTTCATGAGTAAAAGATTTCCAAGGAGTTTTTCCTCTCTACGCCTGTGAACCAATAAAGCAATAAGAGCCAAAAGCGGAAGAGCAGAGATTACTGCAAACAATGGCGATTTGAAGAGATAATTCCCTTTCTGATAAAAGCTCCCCGGGTCAGTTTTAATAAAGCGGATATCATTCCCGAGCATTTTGACATCACTTTTCGAAATCCCGGAAGATGAGACATAATCCCCCGAACCCTTTTCCACTTCAAGCTGAAATGCCTGTGATCTCAGGGTAACATACTCCTTCTTTTTCAAATCGAAGTAAGTAAACTCCACAGGGGGTATTTCGAACTTTCCCTGATTTCTGGGAATAAAGAGGTATTCAATTCTTTTCCTCCCTGAAATTAATCCGCTGCGGTTAATTTCCTCAGTAATCTTTGGTTCATACTCTTCAAAGCCGGAGGGCAACCGTAGCTGCGGATTTACAATGAGCTTTAAGTTACCCGATCCGGTGATATCAAGTTTTAATGATACCGGCTCATGCTGTTTAACTCTCCCCTTATCCATAGTTACATTTATCGAATAAGTTCCCACCGCTCCTTTGAACGACTCATTATTCGTTTCAGGGAGGGGGAGAACTTTAATTTTGACAGTATTCGACCGGGCAGTAAATTCGATTGTTTCAGTCCGACCAAAGAAAGGATCATCGAAAAAGGCATCAAACGGATTGTTGGAACGCGATTTTCTCTGATAGACTACGGGAATTAAGAGTTCAAAAGGAGTAAGAGAAAGCTCACCTGTTTCAGTCGGAAAAAGTGCTGCTTTTTTTATAACTGCGGATTCGAAAACCTTGCCGTCATAATTTTCACGTGCAAAACTTATATTATTAGAGGTTGGGATCTCCTCCGCCCAGAAGCCCTGATACGAGGGGAGTTTTGATATCTGTAAAGAGGTTATTGAGACGCGCCTGTATAGTTTGTAGGTAACAGTAACCTGTTCCCCCTTGAAAACAGTGTTTTTGTCAACAATCGCTCTTATGAAAAGATTTTCAGCGATTTCCTGTTTAGAAATACCCGAATCTTCCTTCTTTTGTTGGGGTTGCGAAGTGCCCTTAATTACCTCAACCGCAAAAGAATTTGACTTTAACTGTTTTCCCTGATATGTAATAGTTGCCGGCGGTATAGTAAATTTTCCGAGACTCTTTGGCTGCAATATATATGTGAAACTTTTTGAACCGGACATCACTCCATTTATAATTGACATACTTTGGGACTGGTTAGGACCCGATAAAATAATAAAGTCGTTCATCGGAGGGGGCTGGAAAGAGGTTACGCTGTTTATTTCCGAGCCTTCAATAGTAAAGGAAATCTGAAAACGCTCATTTAACCCAACTTTATTATTTCCGGATGCCGTAAAGCTTTGCGCATGCAGAATCAAAACAGGAAAAAGGAGAAGAAGGATTGTCTTTCCAAGGGGTATCATTTGTTACCAATCCTTATCAGTTTTAATTCTTACGCCAGCTTTTTTTCTAAGCTGCTTCTGCAAGTCCTTCTCATTCTCCTTCATTGCATTAAGAATCTGCTGGGCTTCCTCCTTGCTCATTTTGGGAGGAGGTTGCTGCTGTTGATTCTGCTTATCATTATTTTGCTGTTTGTCATCGTTCTTGTTTTGATCCTGGTCTTTGTTCTGATCTTTATTCTGGTCCTTATTTTGATCTTTGTTTTTATCCCGGTTTTGGTTCTGATTCTGGTTCTGTTCATTCTGAAGCAGTTTCAAGGCATAAGAAAGATTATATTTTGCATCTTTATCATTTGGATTCAACTTCAGAGAGTTCTTATAAGATTCGATGCTCTCTTTTAACTTTCTCGATTTCAGATAGGAATTTCCGATATTAAAATGAGTTTGTGCTTTTAATTCCTTGTTCTGAGTTTTTCCCAGCGCCTGCTGATAGTGTTTAATTGCCTCGTCATATTTTTCCTGTTTAAAATAGGAGTCTCCGAGGTTGAAAGTCGCGTTAAAATTTTCGGGATCCTTTTCCTGTCCTTTTCTAAAACTTATTTCACTTTCCGCATATTTATTAGTCTTGTATTTTTCCACTCCATCATTAACAAGCGAACGAAGGGTCTGCGCATAAATCCCCTGACCAAAAATCAGAGCAAACGAAATTAAAATAAGAATAATCTTTATCATTCCTTATTTTCTCCTCTTAAATAAAGATTGAAGAAGGAGAGATTTTTTCTCAGACATAAAAACCTCGATAAACAAAAGCAGAAGTGCAGGGATGAGAAAATAAAAATATTTATCATCGTAATCCGTAATTCTTTTACTTCCATATTCTTTTTTTTCAATCGAAGCGAGGTCATCATAAATCAAATCCAATTCATCCCCCGAAGATGAGGAAAGATAATATTTGCCGTTCCCTTCAGAAGATATTTGCCGAAGAGTTGCTTCATCAAGTTTAGTTAAGACAATGTTCCCCGAGTTATCCTGTTTGAAACCAGATTGATTACCCCGACCGTCATAAACGGGAATAGGCGAACCCGCTGGCGAGCCCATTCCAATGGCATATATCATTATACCGTTGTCAACCGCATTTTTTACTGCCGAGCTGATATCACCCTCATGATCCTCGCCATCGGTAATAATCACAACAACTTTTTTAGTTGCTGTATTTTCCTCAAAACTTTGCGTAGCAAGATTAATTGCCGATGCTATAGCCGTACCCGGCTGTGGAATTGAATATACATCCACTGCCGAAAGGAAAAGACTTGCAGCTGAGTAATCCGTTGTAAGGGGAAACTGAACATAAGATTGTCCAGCAAAAATGATCAATCCAATCCTGTCCCCTTCCAGTTTCCTTATCAGGGAAGATATTTCATTCTTTGCTTTCTCAAGTCTGGTAGGCTTGAGATCTTCAGCATTCATACTCATTGATACATCAAGAATAATGAAAACGTCAATTCCGATCTGCTTAACTTCCTCAAGGCGGGTTCCAATCTGAGGCCTCGCCACGGCTAACACAAGTAAAATAATAGCGGTGAGTACCAGTCCGAATTTATATACTTCCTTATAAAAACTTTTTTCGGGAAGAAGGACATCGTGCATCTTCTCGTCAGCATATTCGGAAAGTTTTTTTCTTTTTCTTCTTATAAAATACCAATAGAGTATTACAACAAGCGGAAGCAACCAAAGGAAATGAAGATACTCTGCGTTTAGAAATCGGAACATAGCTACGGCAACCTCCTAAGATAGGTCTTAGACAAGATCACTTCTGCCAAAACAGAGAAGAGTCCCAGGTATATCCATAGCGGGAAAAGTTCCTTACGGGATCTGTAACTTGTAACCTCAACGCGTGTTTTCTCAAGTCTGTCAATCTCAAAATAAATCTCCTCAAGTTTCTTATTGTTAGTAGCCCTAAAATATTTTGCGCCGGTCATTCCGGAAATTTGTCTAAGCACTGGTTCGTCAATCTCCACAGGCACCATCTGATATCTAATTCCGAAGGGAGTCTGGAATGGATAAGGAGCCTGTCCGATTGTTCCGATACCTATTGAATAAACCCTTATTCCAAACTGTTTAGCCATCTCGGCTGCAGTTACCGGATTAACCTCGCCCGCATTATTCACGCCGTCGGTAAGGAGAATCATTACTTTACTTTTTGCGCGGCTATCTTTCAAGCGATTTATTCCGTTTGCGATAGCATTGCCTATGGCTGTTCCATCCTCTATCATTCCACTCTTAATATCTTTTAAGAGGTTGCGGAGAACGGCATAGTCAATAGTCAGCGGACATTGTGTAAAAGCATCCCTGGAGAAAATCACAAGACCAAT
Source organism: Ignavibacteriales bacterium (assembly GCA_012517155.1). Taxonomy (GTDB): domain Bacteria; phylum Bacteroidota; class Ignavibacteria; order Ignavibacteriales; family Ignavibacteriaceae; genus JAAYVN01. The sequence goes on from JAAYVN010000112.1 coordinate 28,269, forward strand.
CTGGTCGGAAGTTCTTCCCCCGATAAATGAGTCTGTTATTTTTTTTGCTGCAGCAAGACGGTTTGGTTTAAAATCTTCCGCCAGCATACTTCCCGAAATATCGAGAACTAATGCAATATCTATTCCCTCTGTGTAAACATTTTCTCCCGAAGAGAATTTCTGAGGACGTGCAAGCGCAATAATCAGGAAGGCAAGTGCAAGCATTCTCAAAGCAAAGGGGAGAAATGAAAGTCTTTCTCTTATGCTTTTTCTATATCCCTCAAAAAAGCTAACCGAAGAAAAAACTATGCTTGTATCTTTTTTGAAAAGACGGAAATACCTTCCGGCTACAATCACAGGAATCAGCACCAAAAGGAGGAGCATCCAGGGATAAGCGAATGTGAAATCAAAATCAAACATTTTGCTCACCCGATTCTTCAACTGCCGGAATAGTGCGATTCACGATTTCCTTTGCCTGGGTCATCATCTCTTCGTTAATCTTATCCATTGGAATATATTTCGCGAACTTAACCATATCGGCGTTATTTAAGAAGTCTGCCGTAACATCAGTTATAGCTTTTGCCTCGGGGTTTTTGTTCATCAGGTCAAGCACTTCGGAAGTTGTAAGCTCCAGAGCGGGAAG